>DHHE01000178.1:0-4626 GCA_002403115.1 bacterium UBP2_UBA4780
TTCTTGACGTACTTGGCGTTCTGCTCGATGAACTGCCGCCGCGGCTCCACCTGGTCCCCCATCAGGATGGTGAAGGTGTGGTCGGCCTCGACCGCGTCTTCGATGGCCACCTGGAGCAGGGTGCGCCGCTCCGGGTCCATGGTGGTCTTCCACAGCTGCTCCGGGTTCATCTCGCCCAGGCCCTTGTAGCGCTGGATGCCGGTCCCGTCCTTGCCCAGCCTCTTGACCGCCTTCTCCAGCTCCTCGTCGTTGTAAATCCAGTGCTCCTCCTTGCCCTTGGCCACCCGGTACAATGGCGGCTGGGCGATGAAGACGTACCCCTTCTCGATCAGCCCCCGCATGTGGCGGAAGAAGAAGGTCAGCAGCAGGGTGCGGATGTGGGCCCCGTCGACGTCGGCGTCGGTCATGATGATCACCTTCTGGTAGCGGGCCTTCTCCGGGTCGAACTCCTCCTGGCCGATGCCGGTGCCCAGGGCGGTGATGATGGTCCGGATCTCCTCGTTGGCCAGCATCTTGTCCAGCCGTGTCTTCTCCACGTTGAGGATCTTGCCCCGCAGCGGCAGGATGGCCTGGAACTTGCGGTCCCGGCCCTGCTTGGCCGAGCCGCCGGCCGAGTCGCCCTCCACCAGGTAGATCTCGCACAGCTTGGGGTCGTCCAGGGAGCAGTCGGCCAGCTTGCCGGGCAGGCCCGAGGACTCCAGGGCGTTCTTGCGCCGCACCAGGTCGCGCGCCTTCCTGGCCGCCTCCCGGGAGCGGGCCGAGAGGATGGTCTTCTCGCAGATCTTGTTGGCCACGCCCGAGTGCTCCTCGAAGAAGCCGACCAGCTCCTGGCCCACCAGTGACTCGACAATCCCCTTGACTTCGGAATTTCCTAATTTCGTTTTCGTCTGCCCCTCGAACTGCGGCTGCTTGACCTTGACCGAGACCACCGCCGTCAGCCCCTCCCGGGCGTCGTCGCCGGAGAGGACGAAGTTGTCCTTCTTTAAAAGATTGTTCTTCTTGACGTAGTCGTTGATGGCCCGGGTCAGGGCCGACTTGAAGCCGATGAGGTGGGTGCCGCCCTCGATGGTGTTGATGTTGTTGGCGAAGGAGTAGATGTTGTCGTCGAAGGAGTCGTTGTACTGCAGGGCCACCTCCACCTGGACCCCGTCGCCCTCCTTGGCCACGTAGATGGGCTTGTGCAGTGGGGTCTTGTTCTCGTCGAGGAACTTGACGAAGGAGACGATGCCCCCGTCGTACTTGAAGTTGTGGGCCTTGCCCGAGCGCTCGTCGGTGATGTCGATGGCCAGCCCCTTGTTGAGGAAGGCCAGCTCCCGCAGGCGGGCCGAGAGGGTGTCGAAGTTGTAGGCCGTGGACTTGAAGATCTGCTTGTCGGCCAGGAACCTGACCGTGGTGCCGGTGCGCGGCGTCTTGCCTATCACCTTCAGCGGGTACTTGGTGACGCCCCGCTCGTAGCGCTGCTGGTGGATTTTCCCGTCGCGATGGACCTCCACTTCCAGCCATTCGGACAGGGCATTGACCACGCTGACCCCCACGCCGTGAAGGCCGCCGGAGATGGCGTAGGACTTGTTGTCGAACTTGCCGCCGGCATGCAGCGTGGTCAGCGCCACCTCCACCCCGGGTTTTTTCTCGGTAGGATGGATGTCGACCGGGAAACCGCGCCCCTTGTCGGTGACGATCACCACTCCGTCTTTGCGCAGGGTCACCGCGATGTGGTCGCCGAAACCCGCCATGTGCTCGTCCACCGAGTTGTCCACCACCTCGAACACCAGGTGGTGCAGGCCGCGGGCGCTGGTGTCGCCGATGTACATGGCCGGCCTCCGCCGCACCGCCTCCATCCCCTTGAGGACGGTTATCTTCTCGCTGCCGTAGCTCTCCTTGGCTGTCATCGGAAGTCCTTTATTAAGTCACGTAATTGTTTCCCCGCGAAAAACACTAAATACGCGAAAAATAACTTATAAAAACGATGATTTAGTGCCTTTCGTGTGTTTCGCGGGCAAAAGGAAAAGCCCTTTTGTGCCTCTTGTGGCTAATTGAAATCCCCGGTCTTGAAAACTATGTCGTTCACTATCTCCCGGCCCAGCTCCCGGTTCAGCTTCTCCACCAGCTTGGTCTTCAGCATCCGGCACTCGTTGGCCCAGGCCGGGCTGCGGCACTCCACCGTCAACCGGCCCCGGATCACCGCGGCCGCCCGGGTCATGGCCGCCAGCCGGGGCCCGGCCGCCCCGGCCCACAGCTCCAGCGCCTTGCCCTCGTCTATCTTCTTGTCGATCTCCAGCCGCTTCAGCAGCCGGTCGAGGATGGCGCCCACCGACTCGGGCTTATTTGCTGCCTTGCTCATTTTTCACCACTAAGGCACCAAGGCACTATGAATCCATTTGGATACCCTTGGTGTCTTAGTGTCTTGGTGGTTTTATTGGCCGCATTAGTAAAAGATAACCTCATGCCCCGACAGTTTTCCTTTTTCATAACAGATCTTGGCCGAGAAGAACCTCTCCTGATCCAGCCAGGGCAGGAAGACGTGGTCCCCCTCCCACAGGTCGAGCCCGAGAAGTTCGGAATCATCCACCCACTTGAGGTAGCCCTCGTCATTTTCTGCCAGGGCGCCGGTGAACCCGGAGGCGGTGAACAGGAACACGTACCAGTCGTCGAACTGGTCGAAGGCCGGGAAGGTGATCACCCCGCGCAGCCGGGGGTCCGAGATCTCCAGCCCGCTCTCCTCCCGCGACTCGCGGACAACGCACTCCTCGGGGGTCTCCCCGGGCTTTATCTTGCCCCCCAGCCCGTTCCACTTGCCCCAGTGCATGTCGCCCGGCTTCTTCACCCGGTGCATCATCAGGGTTTTGCCGCCAGAGCGAATGTAGGCAAGGGTAGCTAAGACCATCTCTCTTCTCTTGCGTTGGTGAAATGTGAATGGTGAAACGTGGACTGAGGCTAAACAGACGCAGCCTTTCACAATTCACTTTTCACGTCTGGTCGGTCACTCCGGCGCCACCCGGCCCGCCTCCACCCGGAAGCGCCTGAAGCCGTCCCTGGCGGAGACGTCTTCCTCCTTGGCGGTGGCGATGAATATCTGGTAATCGGGCTCCAGCTGGTCCACCAGGAAGCCCCCCCGGTCGCGGTCCAGTTCGGCGAAGATCTCGTCGAGGAGGATGACCGGCTTCTCGCCCAGCTGGCCGGCCAGCATCTCGGCCTCGGCCAGCTTCAGGGCGATGGCCGCGGTCCGCTGCTGGCCCTGGGAGCCGAAATTGCGGATGCGGTGGCCGGCGATGGTTATCTCCAGGTCGTCGCGGTGCGGCCCGAACATGGTCAGGCCCCGGCGCTTTTCGAACTCGAAGCTCGAGGCCAGGGCCCGGTTGAAGGCCTGCTCCACCCCCTCGCCCGGCTCGGTCTTGCACGACAGATGGTAGCGCAGCCCCAGCCGCTCCCGCCCCCCGGAGATCCGCATGTAGCGGCTGCCGGCCATCTCCTTGAGGTCGTCGATCACCTCCAGCCGTTTCCGGATTATCTTGGCGCCGCAGTTCACCAGCTGCTGGTTCCACACCTCCAGCGACCCGGCGTCGGCCCGGCCCTCCCTGATGTCGAACAACAGGCGGTTGCGCTGGTGCAGAATCCTCCGGTACTCCTGCAAGTCGGCCAGATAGGTCCTGGAGAACTGGGAGATGGCCATGTCCAGGAAGCGCCGCCGGTTGCCCGGCCCGCCCTTGCACAGCTCGTCGTCCTCGGGGGAAAGGCTCACTATGGGCATCCGGCCGATGAGCTCGGAGAGCTTCTGCTGGGGCTCGCCGTTTATCCTCAGCCGTTTCTCCTCCTTATTGAGGGCCGATTCCACCAGGATCTCTCCGCCCCGGGCCTCGGCCGCGCCCTCCAGCCGCATCAGGTCCTTGTTGAACTGGATGAGATGCTCGTCCTCGGCCGCTTCCCGGTGGGACCTTCCGATGGACAAGTAATAGATGGCTTCCAAAAGATTCGTTTTCCCGGTTCCGTTGCCGCCGTGAAACAGGTTCTTGGTGGGTGAAAACTCCAGCTCAAAATCGCTCAGGTTGCGAAAGCCTGTGCCTTTCAGTGATTTCAGGTGCATGAAAAGTCAGCCTTTGCTTAACAAGTTATCCACAAGTTAGTGTATAAGATGGGTAATTATACCACAATATATGGTCGTTATGCAAAGGTTTTTTATCGCCCACTGAAGATGTAAGATTTTGTCTTACTTGGGGTTATGGTGTTATTCTTCCCGACAAACAAGAAATTCATGTTTTTGGCGGCTTTGTTGCTGTTTTTCAACAAATGGCTCTGAGGACTTCAGATATCGCTTGAAAACAGCACTCATACTTTGATATACTTATCCATTGTGATGCCATGGGCGGTTAGCTCAGCTGGTTAGAGCGCTGGTCTCACATACCAGAGGTCACAGGTTCGAGTCCCGTACCGCCCACCAGGATAGCCCAAGCGAGCCGTCTGCAGAAAGGCGGCTCGCTTTTCCCTGAGCACCGCGGGGAACTGGCGGGGCAAGTTATGTAATTGCCGTTAAACTATTTGGGATCCAGGCGGGTCCAATTCACATGGATGCCCGAACAATGCTGCCTGTCTTAATTGGTTGTTCCGGGTTTATAGTGGGTAAGAATAAAT
>DHHE01000178.1:4792-4955 GCA_002403115.1 bacterium UBP2_UBA4780
AGGCCCAGCGCTGCGGAGGGTCAGGTATCCGCGCCGGCACTCATTGAACCAGAACCAGCAGGCGGCATAACACCCAATGAGTGCTATTACGGCGCTGAAGCCCGGCCGCACCGCTGACGGCGGGATCCGGGGGTCGCCTCACCGCTGCTGCGCAGGGGAGGCT
>DHHE01000053.1:0-664 GCA_002403115.1 bacterium UBP2_UBA4780
CTGCCTCTACGGCAACGACATCGACAAGACCACCACCCCGCTGGAGGCCGGGCTGGGCTGGATCACCAAGCTCAAGAAGCCGGACGACTTCAACGGCAAATCGGTTATGCTCAGGCAGAAGGCCGATGGCCTGAAGCGCAAGCTGATCGGCTTCGAGGTCGAGGGAAACGCCTTCCCCCGCCAGCACTACAAGGTAAAGAAGGACGGGGACGAGGTAGGCGAAGTGACCAGCGGTGTGTTCTCGCCCTCGCTCTCTAAGGGGATCGGCATGGCCTACGTAAAAAGTGAGTTCACCAAGGTCGGGGATTCGTTCGAGGTGGAGATCAGGGGAAAGCCGGTCCCGGCCAGGGTGGTGGAGACGCCGTTCTGGAAGCAGGGAAGCCATAAATAAAATAAATATTGCAAATCAAAAATGAAAAAGCGAATGGAGAGGGCATGAATTCCCCAAGCGATCTCAAGTACACCGAAACCCACGAATGGCTCCGTGTCGAGGGCGGCACCGGGACCACGGGCATCACCGATTTCGCCCAGGGCGAGCTGGGCGACATCGTCTTCGTGGAGCTGCCAAAGGTCGGGTCCAAGGTGGAAAAGGGCAAGCCCATGGGTACGGTGGAGGCGGTCAAGGCCGTCTCCGACCTGAACGCGCCGGCCTCGGGCGAGGTGG
>DHHE01000053.1:721-14660 GCA_002403115.1 bacterium UBP2_UBA4780
CTGATGGACGCCGCCGGCTACCAGGCCATGGAGAAGCACGGGCATTAAACCGGTTTTCCGTTTCGTGTTTCGAGTCGCTCAGTTTTTCCACATGTAATTTACATTTCGAGATCGACACGATGGCGTATCTGCCCAACACCCAGGCCGACATCGCGGCCATGCTCCGGAGGATCGGGGTGAAGAGCTTCGAGGAGCTGGTGGCCGACATCCCGCCGGAGATCCGCTCCCGGGCCGAGATAAAGCTGCCGACCGGGCTCTCCGAGCTGGAGACGGTCAAGAAGGTCGGGGAACTGGCAGGGATCAACAGGCCGGCCTCCGCCATGGCCTCCTTCCTGGGCGGCGGGGCCTACGACCACTACGTGCCGGCGGCGGTGGACCACATCCTGCTCCGCTCCGAGTTCTACACCGCCTACACCCCCTACCAGGCCGAGGTCAGCCAGGGCACCCTGCAGGCCATCTACGAGTTCCAGTCGCTGATCGCGGAGCTGACCGGAATGGACGTGGCCAACGCCTCGATGTACGACGGGGCCACCGCCCTGGCCGAGGCCGGGCTGATGGCCTGCGGCCACACCAGGCGGAAAAAACTGGCGGTCTCGTCCCTGGTCAATCCGGCCTACCGCCAGGTGTTGAGGACTTACTGCCAGGGACTGGGCATCGAGGTGGTTGAGATCTCCCGCAGGGACGGGGCCACCGACATCGGCAACCTGAAGGCCAAACTGGACGGAGGGACAGCCGGGGTGCTGGTCCAGCATCCCAACTTCCTGGGCTGCCTGGAACCGGTCGGGGAGATTGGCGAGACGGCCAAGGCCGCCGGGGCGCTTTTCGCGGTCTCGGTCGACCCGATCTCTCTCGGCCTGATCCAACCCCCCGGGTCTTTCGGGGCCGATATCGCCACCGGCGAGGGCCAGCCGCTGGGGATGTCCCCCAGCTTCGGGGGGCCGTACCTGGGCCTGTTCGCCGCCCGCCAGGAGCTGCTGAGGCTGATGCCGGGTAGGATCGTCGGCCTGACCACGGACGCCAAGGGTCGCCAGGGGCTGGTGCTGACCATGCAGGCCCGCGAGCAGCACATCCGCCGGGAGAAGGCCACCTCCAACATCTGCTCCAACCAGGCCCTGTGCGCCCTGGCGGCCACCGTCTACCTGAGCCTGCTGGGCCGCTCCGGACTGGCTCGGGTGGCCGAGCTCTGCCTGCAGAAGGCGCACTACCTGGCCCAGGGCCTCAAGCCGGCTTTCGGGACCCCGTTCTTCAGGGAGTTCGCGGTGAAGGTCGGGGATGGCCTGGAGGGCAAGCTGGCCGAGCTAGAAAAGCAGGGCATCATCGGGGGCCTGCCGCTGGAGCGGTTCTACCCGGACATGAAGGGCCACCTGCTGGTGGCGGTCACCGAAAAGCGGACCAAGGAACAGATGGACCGGCTGGCCAGGGCTTTGACCGGATAGGAGGGGAAAACCAGAATCCGTCCCGAGCGATCGGGGCGGATTTGTTTTTCCAAGCAACTGGCGCAACTTCAGCGCATCTCAGGGACGCCGACGGAAAGCGCGGTTGCATCCCAAATGAGGGCCCGCTATCGGCGCATTCCGGCTGATACGGTGTAAAATAAAATAACGGCATGGTATTATGCTATTGAGATGAACCATCTGGCGATATTCATCATCAGCCTGGGCCTTTCGCTGCTTTTCACCCCGCTGGCAGTCAGGGTGGCCATCGGGGCCAACTGGTTCGACCGCCCCGGCCGGCACAAGATACACCAGCGCAAGGTGCCCTACTTCGGGGGCACGGCCATCGTTTTGGCCACACTCTGCTGCCTGCTGGTGACCCGCCTCGTTTGGTCGGACATCCTCTCCAACCTGGACATCAGGCTTTGGTCCATAATCGCCGGCGGCCTGATCTTGTACGCGGTGGGGATCTACGACGACCTGAGAACGGCCTCGGTCTGGCTGCGGCTGGCGGTGCAGTGCCTGGCCGGGATAATCCTGGTGATGGGCGGCTTCTGCATCAAGGGGATCCCGAGCCTGGTGGCCGGAACCATCCAGCTGGGAGTATTAAGCGTGCCGTTCACCGTGCTCTGGACCATGTTCCTGATCAACGCCATCAACTTCATAGACGGATTGGACGGCCTGGCCTGCGGCATTGCCCTGATCGCCAGCCTGGCCCTGTTCGCCGCCGCCCTGAGGATCGGGGAGGGGTTCATCGCCTTTTTGGCGGTGATGACGGTCGGGGTGATGGCCGGCTTCCTGCCGTACAATTTCCATCCGGCCAGGATCTTCATGGGGGACTCCGGCTCCACCTTCGTCGGATTCCTGCTGGCGGCCATGACCACCCTGGGCACCATGAAAAGCGTGGCCGCCATCTCCCTGCTGCTGCCCATCGCCGCCCTGGGGGTGCCCATCGCCGACACCCTGTCCTCCATCGTCCGGCGCACCTGGAAGGGGCAGATGTTCTACCGGGCCGACAAGGAGCACGTCCACCACATGCTGCTCTCCATCGGCTTCAGCCACCGGGGGGCGGTGCTGTTCCTTTACGGCGTCACCCTCTTTTTGTCGCTGGTGGCCAATCTGCTGGTGCTGGCGGACCGGCGGGTGCTGGCGCTGCTGGTGATCCTGTTCCTGGCCCTGACCGGCATCTTCTACCGGAAATGGCGGGAGCGCGACCAGCCGGGCGGCGGCCCGGCGGGTCCCTGAGACCGCCGACCGTGGCCGGATTCAGTCCCTCCATTCTCGACGGCCCGGCGGTTCTGGCGCCGATGGCCGGGATAACAGATTCGCCCTTCCGGTTGCTGTGCCGCCGGCACGGGGCGGCCATGGTGTACACCGAGATGCTGTCGGCCGAGGGGCTGGACCGCTGCCACGGCAAGACCTGGCGGATGGCGGCATTCCGGGAGGAGGAGCGGCCGGTGGCCCTGCAGCTTTTCGGCTCCAGGCCGGAGGCCTTCGCCGGAGCGGTGAAGAGGTGCGGGGAACTGGACCCGGATTGCTTCGACCTGAATTTCGGGTGCCCGGCCCCCAAGGTGGTGCGAGGCGGCGGCGGGTCGATCCTGCTCAGGGACCCGAAAGCGGTGGCCTCCATCGCCGAAGCCGCGGTCCGGGCCGCCGACCGGCCGGTGCTGGCCAAGATACGGAGCGGCTGGGAGATCGGCTCGGAGAACGCGGTGGAGGTGGCCCGCGTCCTGGAGGGGTGCGGCGTGGCCGCCATCGCGGTGCACGGAAGGACGAGGGCCCAGATGTTCTCGGGCAGCGCCGACTGGTCGGTGATCGCCCGGGTCAAGCAGTCAGTCTCGGTCCCGGTCATCGGAAACGGGGACGTCCGTTCGGCAGGCGATGCCGCCAGGATGGTCGGCCAGACCGGCTGCGACCTGGTGATGGTCGGCCGGGCCGCCCAGGGGGCCCCCTGGATCTTCTCCGAGATAAACGGCGCGCTGGGCGGGGGGAAGCGGGGGCCGTTGTCCGGCAGGCCGGACTGGCCGCAGAGGGCGGCGGTGCTCGGGGAGCACCTGAGGCTGATGGTCGAAGCCAAGGGAGAGGCCCGCGGCGTCCTGGAGATGCGGAAGCACATGGGCTGGTACGTCAAAGCCCTGCCCGGGGCCGCCCGGCTGAGACAGGAGCTGATGAAAGCGGAGACAGTCACCCAGGTGACGGAGATGCTCGAAGAATTCGGAAGGTCGGCGGAACGGTTTCCGCCCCCGCCCCCGGCATGAGACGGGCCGCGGCCCTGTGGCCGTTCTCGCTGCCGTACGCCTTGGCCGTCGCCGCCAGGAACGGGCTCTACGATCTGGGCCTGGCCCGGGTGAAGCGGGCCGGCATCCCGGTCGTCTCGGTGGGCAACATCACGGCCGGCGGCACCGGCAAGACGCCGTTCACCCTGATGCTGGCCGCCCTGCTGTCGCGGTCCGGACGCAGGGTGGCGATCGTCTCCAGGGGCTACCGGCGGGAGAAAGGCGCGAAAGGGCCGCTGCTGGTGAGCGACGGCCGTGAGATCAGGTGCCCGGCGGCCGAGGCCGGGGACGAGCCGTACCTGATGGCCCGGAAGCTCCTGGGTTCGGGCGCCATGGTCATCGTCGGAGCCGACCGGGTGAAGTCGGCCGGCCTGGCAAGGGAACTCAAGGCTGATATCGTCGTCCTGGACGACGGCTTCCAGCATCGCCGACTACATCGCAATATAAATATAGTATTGCTCGACTCCCGCAGGCCCTTCGGCAACGGACTGCGGCTGCCGGCCGGGATGCTGCGCGAAAGCCCGGGGTCGCTTAAAAGGGCCGACGCGCTGGTGCTGACCCGGGCGGAAGATGAGGGCGAGCCGCCCGGGCTTCGAAAACGGCTGAGGCCGGGGGTGCCGGTGTTCCGTTCGAGGCACGTCCCGGAATCGTTGGTCGAAATCCAAGATTGGCGCCGGGGGAAGACCGGAGGTCCCGGAAGGCCGGTGCACGGCGAAGTGCTTCTCTTCTCGGGGATAGCCAATCCCGGCTCCTTCGAGCAAAGCGCCGAGGCCGTGGGGCTGAAGGTCGGCGGCCATGTCAGGTTTCCCGACCACCACCGCTACCGCCCGACGGACTTGGGAAGAATCGAATCTGCCGGCGCGGGGTTCGAGGCGGCCGTTACCACCGAAAAGGACGCGGTCAGGCTGCCCGGCGAATGGAAACCGGCCTTGAGGCTCGCGGTGCTTGGCATCAGTCTCGAACTGGTTCCCGAGGAGTCCCGTTCACTGCTGGAAAGGATGATAATGGAAAAGGCCTCCGCCCCGTGACCATAGAGGAGTATCTGAAGCTTCCCGGCGAAGAGCTGCATCGCTCAATCGACCGGATGAAAAAGGAGCGGGGGGCCGTCTTCCTGGTGCACAACTACCAGCGGCTGGAGGTCCAGCGCCTGGCCGATCACATAGGCGACTCGCTGGCCCTGGCCCAGGCGGCGGCGCGCACCAGGTCCAGGCTGATAGTCTTCTGCGGGGTCCACTTCATGGCCGAGACCGCCAAGCTGCTGAACCCGGACGGCAAGGTGATCATGCCCGACACCGGTGCCGGCTGCCCCATGGCCGACATGGTCACCCCGGAGTCCCTGCGGACCGCAAAAAGGGGATACGGGGACCCGATGGTGGCGGCCTACGTCAACACCTCGGCCGCTGTCAAGGCCGAAAGCGACATCTGCTGCACCTCGTCCAACGCGGTCCGGGTGGTGGGATCGCTGCCCCGGGACCGGGGCATCCTCTTCGTGCCCGACAGGAACCTGGGCTCATACGCGGCCAGGATGTCGGGCCGGGACCTGATATTGTGGCCGGGACACTGTTTCGTCCACGACCGAATTACCGTGGATGATGTCCAAAAGGCCAGGGAGGAGCACCCCCGGGCCAGGCTGATTGTCCATCCGGAGTGCCGTCCAGAGGTGGCGGCCCAGGCAGATGAGGTGGCCTCGACCTCGGGCATGGTCAAGGCGGTCCAGGAGCGGAATGGCGTGGACGAGTGGATCATAGGCACCGAGACCGGGCTGGTGGAGCAGCTGGCCGCGGCCCACCCGGGAAAGGGGATCCATCCGCTGGCGGAGAGCGCCGTCTGCCGGAACATGAAGCTGACCACCCTGGCCAAGGCGGCCTGGGCCCTGGAGCACGAGGCGGGAGAGATCATCGTTCCCCAGGCGGTGGCGGGACGGGCCCGCCTGGCCCTGGAGCGGATGCTGGCCCTGGGCTGAGAAATCACCAAAGGCAATTTCCTGTTGACGAAATCGGCCGTTTGTGCTATCTTATACGGGAAACCCGAAGGAGACGACCATGGGTAAGTGCCCTTTCATCGCCGTGCAAAGGCTCACCCGGGAGATCACCCGGGACGCCACCGGCACGGTCATCGACGAGAAGGAGACCCCGGGCCAGGAGTTGCGCGAGTGCCTCAGTCAGGAATGCGAGCTGTTCGACGTAGCGGCCGGCAGATGCTCGGTGCCCACCATCGACTCGAAGCTCACGGGAGCCGAGGGTGCCCGGACACCTGCCGGCGACCTGGGCGCCGAGATCAAGGAAACGCGGGAGAGCATGGTGGCCTCGCTGCTGCACGTGCTGAAGAAGGCCGACACCCACAACGACCTGTTGCAGCACCTCAACGAGGCGGTCAAGGGCATGGCCGGAGCTCCGGCCGGCGACGGCCAGCCGCTGCTACAGCTGGGCGCCAAGCTCGACGAACTCGGGGCCAGGCTCTCCGCCCTGGCCGAGCAAATGAAGGCCGCGCCCCAGCAGGACGGACCGTCCCTGGCCCAGCCGCTTGCCGAGATCAAGGAGGCCCTCAATCTCAGCCAGGCCAAGTTCGGCGACATCCTGGAGCTGATGCTGGAGGACCACCAGCGGAAAGCGGCCGAGGGGGAGGCCCAGGCCAAGGCCTGGAAACCGCTGGAGGAAAGGCTGACGGAGATCAGGGACGCCCTGGCCGTCATGAAGGAGGCCCCGGCGGCCGGCAGCGGCGAGCCCGGACCCCAGGAGGCCTTATCCGGATTGTCCAAAAGCCTGGACGAGATGAAGGAATCGCTGAACAACTCCCAAACCAAGTTCGGCGACATCCTGGAGCTGATGCTGGAGGACCACCAGCGGAAGGCGGCCGAGGGGGCCAAGACGAACGATCTGCTGGAGGCGCTGGGGGCCAAGCAGGAGACGGTGGCCGGCGCCATCGTCCAGGGGCTCAGGGAATCGGCCGAGGCGGCCGCCGCCAAGCAGCCCCAGGAAAGCGCTCTGGCCGACTCGGTGGCCAAGCTGGAGTCCGCCTTGCAGAGGTATGCCGAGGCCGAGGGCAAAAGGCAGGCCGAGATGGAGGCGGTGGGAGGGAAGCTGGTCGAGGTCCAGCAGACGATAGTCAACCTGCTGGAGGTCCAGCGCAACGAGCAGCGGGCCGCCAGCAACGAGAGGAGGCGGAGGGAGGCCGACGAGCATAACGAGCGGGGGGTGATGTACTTCCACCGCCGGGAGCTGGCCGCGGCCGAGAAATCGTTCTTTCTGGCTCTGGAGATACGACCGGACTTCGCCGAGGCCCACAATAACCTGGGGCTGGCCCTGTCCGACCTGGGGAAGAAGGACGAGGCCGTCAACGCTTTCAAGAAGGCCATTGAGCTGTTCCCGGACGCCCCGGAGGCCTACAACAACCTGGGCTGCCTCTACAAGGTCAGGAAGGACTTTCAGCAGGCGGTGGAGCTGTTCAACCAGGCTATCGCCAAGCGCGAGGACTATTCGCTGGCCTACTTCAACCTGGGCCTGGCCTACGAGGACACAGAGAAGTTCGATGCGGCCATCAAGGCCTGGGAGAAGGTGCTGACCCTGCAGCCCACCCACGAGGAGGCCCGGCGCAAACTGGCCACCTACCGGGCCCGGAGGGTCTAGGATGGACGAAGCCCTGAGGAGGATCGAAGCGGCTCTGAAGGAACGGCAGCCCGCCTCCAAGATCGACGGACTGCTTCCCCGGAGCGAAACCCCGGCCGCCGCGGCGGGAGGAGGCCTGGGAATAGAGCATTATGGCAAGGTCAACATGGTGGTCGAGGGAGGGGGGCAGCCGGCCGAGGCGCCGCGGGCCGAGCCGCCGCCGGCGCAACAGGACGCCGGCTCCCGGATAGCGGCCGGAAGCAAGGAGCTGAGCCTGGACGATCTGTCGGAGCCGCCGCCGCCCCAGGGCGACGCCCTCAAGACCAAACAGCTGGGGGGCTCACGATTCCACGAGCTGAGCCTGGACGACCTGTCGGCCCCGGCCGGGGGCGGCAGGGAGAATAACTGACCGTAAAGACCTAAAGAAACGCCTCCCCGAGAAACGGGGAGGCGTTTCTCTTGCCGCCAGACGGCCAGTCGGCCGCCTAGAACTCCACCACCACCCCGCCCACCAGCATCCGGCTGAACTGGTGGACGACCTCCCTGGTACCGTCATCGTCGTAGAGGTACATCCACTCGTTCTTCGAATTGAAGACGTTCTGAAGGTCGAAATATGCCAAAAGATCGAGCCTTCCGAAATACCAGCGCCGTTGCAGGTGGAGGTCGAAACGGTCGTAGGGCCTCATCCGGGCCGAATTGACCGGCTGGCACGGGTCCAGTGTCCAGCGCCGCCATTCGGGATGATAGGTCTCGGGCGTGTAGGGGCGGCCGCCCAGGTAGCGCCACTTGAGCGAAAGCTCTGTCTCGTCTGCCGGCAGAACAGGGAACCAGCCGGCTAACTTGTACCAAGAACTGCGCCTCATCGTTCGGAACCATCCGGCCTCTCTGAAATCGCGCCGGTATCCGGCGATCAGGGTCAGCACATGGCGGTAATCGAAGTCCCAGTCGTACTCCAGGCCGGGGGAGCGCGGGTCCTCGGCCCGGGAGACTGAATACGAGTAGCTGGCCGTGCCCCAGAGGTTACGCTTGACCTTTTTCTGGAGGAAGAACTCCACCCCCCTGGCGTAACCGGTCCCCCGGTTGATGAAGACCGACGAAAAGTCGTTGGGATCGTCGCTGGCCATGGAGAGGGGGATGGGCACATCGCGGTACATTTTGTAGTAAGCCTCCACGGTACCGCGCAGATCATCGCCCCAAATCTTCTCCAGGCCCATCACCATTTGGTCGGTGTACTTGCTCTTAAGCCGGTAATTGGCTGTGTCCATGGCCAGCTGGTACCAGTCGGGCGACTGGTAGCTGCGGCCGGCGGCCAGGTTGAAGTTGACGGTCTGGCTCAAGTGGAACGAAAGTCCCAGGCGCGGCGACAGGTACTGCCGGCCGGTCAGCCGGTGGCGGTCGAACCTGAGGCCGGTGTTGCTGGTCAGTCGTCCGCCCCAGTCCCTCTTGAACTGGAGGTAGGCCCCCGTACTTCCAAGTTTTACGGACGTCATCGATGCCGTAGGTGTTCACCACGCCGGTGTTGGCTATCACGGAGTCGGTGCCGGGATAATACAGGTACAGGGTGTCCGGCTTCATCCACTGATGGAAGTAGCACTCCGGACGTTTGAGGGAAAGGCCTCCCGAGACCTCGCCACCAAAGATCTTGAGGGAGGCATCCAGCTTGGCCCCGCTTTCCATCTCGGTGGACCGGTTGACCCAGAGCTCTCGGTCCAGGGTGTCGGTGACGTACTGGTTCCAGGAGTTCCTGGTCCGCGACAGGGTCAGGGCTACGTACCCGTCGCGCAACAGGGCGCTTAAGGTGGCCCCGCCGGCGTATTGCCTGGACTTGGCCTTGACGGTCTCGTCCTCCTCCTGGTCCATGTCGCCGCCCGGCTCTATGTCTATCCAATCGTCCCCGTAGATGCCCACGGCCGAAAGCTTGAGATATGGGGCGAGGGAATAGGTGGCCTTGCCCTGGACGTCGTAATAATGGGGTACGGCGGTCATGCCGAAACTTTTGGCCACCAGTCCCAGGAAGCTGCGGTGCCCCGATAGCATGAAGTTTCCCCGGCCCAGAGGCCCCTCGAGGCCGAAACCCGCCCCAGCCATCCCTAGGTCGGCCTTGGCGTGGAGCCGGTCGGAAAGCCCCTCGCGATATTTGATGTCCAGCACCGAGGAGGCCTTGTCCCCGTAGCGGGCCGGGAAGGCCCCGGCGTAGAAGTCGACCTTGCGGACGAAGTCGGTGTTGATCATTGTCACCGGGCCGCCGCCGGTGCCCTGCCAGGCGAAGTGATTGGGGTTGGGGATCTCGACGTTGTCCAACACGAACAGGTTTTCCCCGTAGAGCCCGCCCCGGACGATGATCTCGTTGTTCTGATCGGTGCCCGAGACCACGGCCGGCAGGGCCTGGACCGCCCGCTGCACATCCCAACTGCCTCCGGGCTGGGCGATGATCTCCTCGAAGTCCATGCGCTGGGAGGAGGCCGGAGCGTCCTTGGCCTTCTCGAAGAATGAGGGACGGACGGTCACTCCCTTCATCTTAATGGGATTCGGCTCCAGTTCAATATCGACCACCGTAGGAGCGTTGCCCCTGACCATCACCCGGTTCTTCAGGATGGTCTTGTAGGACATCATGCTGATCCGGACATTGTAGTATCCGGGTTCCAACCCCATTATCTGATACCTTCCTTCAAGGTCGGTGTTGGCGCCAGCCTCGGAGCCGACCACGGCCACCGCTGTCCCGGGAATGGGCTCGCGGGTAGACTGGTCTACCACCCGTCCGAGTATCGATCCCGGCGCGGCAGAAAGCGTGAAGGCAGATAGCAAAGGGAAAATGGACAGAAAGAGAAACCGATTCACTATTAAACCCATATATATGCTAGTAGGCGGTTTTGCGAGAGGTCATTTCCCCGGGCAGCGCACGCAACGGCAGAACCCGTGGTAGATGGCGCAGATGCCGCCGAAGGTGCAGAACAGCCCCCAGAACAGCGGCAGGCCGAGGATGTGCGCCAGGTCCGGCTTGGCGTACGGCAGCAAATATATGCCGTAGGTGATCAGGAAACAGCCGCAGGTTACGATCACATGACCCAGCAGGATCGTGGCCCGCCGGTTCTTCCAGAACGACATTGTGATCAGCGACAGGCCGATGGCCAGCGGGATGAACTTGGCCGGGTTGC
Source organism: bacterium UBP2_UBA4780 (assembly GCA_002403115.1). Lineage (GTDB taxonomy): Bacteria > Edwardsbacteria > AC1 > AC1 > EtOH8 > UBA8901. Next base: position 11,191 of record DHHE01000053.1, read on the forward strand.
TCGTCGCGTAAATGCCCCAGGCGCCGAAGGCCGCCAGCAGGACGCCCATCACCAGGCCGACCGATAATCTGATCTTCATTTGGCCGTCTTCCCTTCGTTAGATTATTTGGCAGGCTCAAAGCGGCGTATGCTTGAGACCATCCGCTTCTTCATCAACGGCTTGAACATGAGGTTGCCGATGAAACCGGCTTCGATGCCGTCCCACATCATGGCGACGTACTCGCGCTGCAGAGCTTCGCTATAGAGCCGGAGCTGCCCGGCCACGTTGCCCGCCATATCGGTGTTGAGGTCGAACACCATGGCCGGTGCGCCCGGCGAGAAGTCCAGAGAAGCCAGGTCGAGCGTCTTGACTTGGCGCGATAGGTCGGTGTCGAACCGCAGCATCCGTTTCCTCAGGTCGAACGCCAGCGACCACTTGTTGTTGCCCCAGTCCAGCCGCCGCAGGATGGCGAACGCGTAGTCCGCGGCCGCGACCTTCCGGTCCTGGGCGCGCAGCATCTCGGCCGCACGCACGAACCGGCGGTCGTCCACCGTATCGGCGAAGTCGACCTCCCGTTCGCCGCCGAAACCCCGGTACAGCCGCAGGGTGTCCATCTCACGGGCGTAGCGCCGGTTGCATAACGCCTTGATCGGCAGCGAATCCCCGGTATTGATCATCGCCTTGCCCTTGACGAAGGTTATGGTGGCCGCGGACCCGGAGGAATCGGCGATAAAGAACTGCCAGCGGCAATGTCCGTCGGGAACCACGCGGGGCAGGTCGGCCAGCACCTGGTCCACTGTCTCGAAGTTGTCCAGCAGGTACTGGACCCACTGGTGGTGATAGAGCCGAACCAGGCCCTTATCCTTGGGATACTCAGTGAACCAGTAGCTCATCTCGCCCACATACAACCCAGTCTCGTTCATGCCTCCGTCCGGGAACTCCTTCCCCATGTTGCTGTAGGTCACCGACCCGTACTTGCTGACCCATTTGAAAGCAGGCGAAACCGGAGCCAACGGATTGAACGTCGACCAGCCGAGGCCATGCTTGGAGGCACCCCTGGGGTTGACCACGATCAAACCCGGAACCGGCATGTATTCGTCAAGGTTGTGGCCGACCAGCAGGGTGTCCCCGCGCTCAAGCATGAAAGAGGAGCAGGCTTCGGAGCCGGAGGAAAGCACGATAAGCGTGAAGGCCAGCAGAACGAGAATATTTTTCATTTGGATCTACCTTTCCAATTGAAGGTTTCGGTAGGTGGGGGGGGCGCTCCGGTGGTCAAGCGCCTCGCCGTATTCGGTAAAGAACAGACCGGGTTGATGCTCGGTCAGCTGCTGCCAATCGCCATAGCCGTTGCCATAGGACAGCCGGAAGGAAAGTTCGGCGCCGCGGCGGCGGACTTCAACCTGGGCGGCGCGGTACCCGAACCACCGCGCCAATATAGCGTACCGGGCGAACTTGAACCCCGGGCCAAAGCCCAACCGGTACACGCCCTCGTATTGTTTCCAACCTTCTCTGAACAGCGTATCACCCGGGCAGCGTGGCGGTTTGGGGTCGGCGGTGTTCAACGTTCTGCCGACAGCGATGGGATCGAAAGGCAGAAGTGTTGTATCGGGAGAAATACCCGCAGAGGCGATCCAATCGTCGAGGATACTAACAGTCAAACCGTAAAGATCCGCCCCGGCCTGTTTGTTCGCCAGGAGGATACAGCCGATACCGTGCCGGGGAAGCCAGGTCATGCTTGCCTGCCAGCCGAACCCGGCTCCGTTGTGGTTTAGCACCAGCTTCCCGTCATGATCTATGATGGCGGCTCCCAGCCCGTAGCCGGGCGTAATGATCGGCCGGTACATATCAAGCAAATGTACCTTCTTGAGGAGCTGCCGCCCTCCGGCTTTGCCAAAATACAGATGGAAATGCACGAACCTGGCCAGGTCCTCGGCAGTGGCGTAGAGGCTGCCGGCGCCCGGAAAGGGCATCGCCTCGGGCAGGCGGTCCATGCCGAACGCGTGGCCGACGGCCCGGTCACCGCATTCGATGAATACTGCGGGATCAAGCGTCGTGGATTCCATCCCCAGGGGCAAGAACAAGCGTCGCCGTACGTATTCGGAGAAAGGCCTTCCGGAAACCTTTGCCACCACCTCGGCGGCCAGGTCGTATCCGTTGTTCGAATACGAGTAGCGAGTCCCCACCGGAGAGTTCAGCCAAGTATCCCGGATGCTGCGGTTGTGGACCTCGGACGACGGGAACGGACAGGCGAAGTTATTGCCGATCGTGGGCTCGTGGGTCAGCCCGGCGGCGTGGGCCAGAAGAAGACGCAGGGTTATCCGGCTTTCCGGTCGCCGTTCGAAGCAGCTGTTGACCGAGAAGTTCGGCAGATAGCGTGTGATGGGGGCGTCCAGCTCAACCAGGCCCTCCTGGGCGGCCAGCATCACCGCGGCCGCCGTGATTGGTTTGGAGACAGACTGGACGCTGAACAACGTCCCGGGGCCAACCGGCCGCCGGTCACGAAGCGAGCGCCGGCCGAAGCCCTGGCACCAGACCGTGCCTTCCCGGGTCACCAGAGCCACCGCCATGCCGGGGATGCGGTGGCGCTTCCGCAGGTTCTCGATCGCCCCGCGTTGGCGAGCGAGGAAACCATCCTGCATGGCCGTAGCATGAAGCTGCTGGCCGGCAAGCAAACCGAAGAACAGGGCCTGAAGGGGAAGTCGCAGCATGGGGCTCGGTGTCCTGATGGATCGTTAAGGGGTGACGCCAAGCTGGCTATGGGTGTCTTGCCCGCGATCGTCTCTATACCGCACCAGCAGGAATCCGACGATGCAAGCGGCTGCCACATGGATGACGTCGTCCGTGAAGGTCGGGATCGAGGACAGCAGGTACCCGGTGGCCGTCAGCGAGGAATGGAACAGCCAGGCCAGCGGCAGACGTTTGCCGGAACCGCGGTATATCCAGGTAAAGACGACGGCGATGGCGACGGTCCAAACGAAACTGACCGCCAGCGGCAGCCCCGACTTGCCGTACATCAGCCACATCGGCAGGTGCCACGCCGCCCAGAAGACCCCCAGAATCAAGCTGGCGGCCAACGGGCCGAACCTCTTCAACAGCTCGGGGAGGGCAAAGCCACGCCATCCCAGTTCCTCGCCCAGCGTGTTGGGCAGCACGAATACCAACGCCACCACCACCATGTATGCTTGCTCGGGCCGGAACATGCGACTGATGGCGAAAAAGGTGACCTGGTAGGCGTTTCCGAGCAGACGGTCGATACCGTAGGCTATGAACCAGACCGCCGCCGGATAGAGCAACGCGGCCAGGTACCAGGCCAGACCGGCTCTCCAGCGCTTGAGCTGGACGAACAGGGTGTCCACCGCCGGCTTCCCGCCTGTCAGCAACGACACGATGATGGCCGCCAGGGCAGGGGCCCAGACCGCCAGCGCGTTGAGCGGCGATCCGACCGGCGCTGGCTGGCCGGCAAGCTTCTGGACGGCCATCGGCAGCCAGA
>DHHE01000068.1 GCA_002403115.1 bacterium UBP2_UBA4780
CCCGGCCAGGAAGCCGACAAGTTTGATGGCGATCAGGTTTTCGTTCATGTTGTTGGCGAAGTGAAAGTGAGGGGCGGCGGGTTCCGGGGCGGCGCAAGTGATATAAATTATCACATTTGGAAGCCGCAAGTCAACACAAATCGGTCTTTCCGGGGCCGCTTGACACGGGGAGGCGAAATGGATTATAATTAAAGCATGGAGAAGCCCGGCTGAGCCGGGCCCGCTCTTTACAAAAGAAAGATCCAGCGTAGCTCAATGGTAGAGCTCCCGGCTGTTAACCGGGTTGTTGGAGGTTCGAGCCCTCCCGCTGGAGCCAAAATCTCCGGATGTCCGCCTAGATTCGATAACAGGCCCAGCAAGATAATTCGTTGTACGCCAGACCCTTGGTTATATGCCAGGGGTCTTTTTATATTAAACCTTCCCATTCTTGTCCGGGTCAAATATCATGAAGGACCAATGCCGGAAAAACTGGCCGTTCACGGTTAACCTAAGGCATGAAAGGCGGGCTCGCCTTCAGCAAAAGGAGGTGGTCATGCGCAAATCGGTTCTCGGCGCTGTCCTCTGCCTGGCGGTCGTTCCCATGGCCCTGGCAGGGTCCGCCGGGCAGGACCTGATCAGGCTGGCCCAATCCGGGGTGGACGGGGAGGTCCTGCTGGCGTACGTCGAGTCCTCGGCCGTGTCCTTCGAGCTTAACGCGGACGACATCATCATCCTCAAGGACCTGGGGGTGCCTGCCGGGGTGATAGGCGCCGCCCTGCGCCGTGACCAGGCGCTGGATTCCATCGCCGCCGCCAAGGGCGGCAGGTCTGCGGCCGCCGCCTCCGAAGGCCAGGAAGGGGCGTCCGCCTCGGCCCAGGTGGCGCCGCCCTCCGGGAACCTGAACATCTCGTTCTTCTACGACTACCTGTCCCCCTACGGCCGGTGGATGCTGATAGACGGGGACTGGTGCTGGCAGCCGAACGCCGTCCTGGTCAGCGTGGGCTGGGCGCCCTACTACAACCACGGCCGCTGGGTCTACACCGACTGGGGCTGGTGCTGGATCTCCGACTACTCCTGGGGCTGGGCCCCGTTCCACTACGGCCGTTGGTTCCGCCACCCCCGCCACGGATGGTGCTGGTGGCCCGATAACGTTTGGGGGCCGGCCTGGGTGGCCTGGCGGCACGGCCACGGATATTGGGGCTGGGCCCCGATACCGCGCCACCATCACTACCGGCATGGGTACGGCTGGTACCGCCACAATAGGAGGCTGCGCCACGGCCATGACTTCGGCCTCACCTGGAGCGATTACTTCTATCTGCCCACCAGGCACGTGGCCGATCCCAAACCTTGGGTCCATATCGTCCCGCCGGAACGGGGGAGGGAGATCTTCGCGAAAACCTCGTTCGATCCTGGCGGGTTCAGCGAGCAGAAGGGCAACGTCTTCAACCGGGGGCCGCGGACTGATGAGGTGGCCAAGGAGACCGGCAAGCCGGTGACCCCGCTGACCCTCGTCAAGAGGGACCTGAAGCCGGGCCAGCCGATAACCGGGGGGCGGACGACGCCGAACGGCCTGGAGATCTACACCCCGATGATAACCCCGGACATCCCCCGGCCGCCGGTGGTCACCCCGCCGACGGGAGGACAGCTGCCCGGCATCGAGAAGGAGCGTCTGCGGGACGCCACGCGGCAGGCACTTGACAGGACGAAGTCCGACGCCGAGCGGGCCGAGAGGGAGAGGAGGGAACTGATCGACAAGGCGAAGAGCGAGGATGACGGCGGACGGCAGGAACAGCTGAGGGTGGAGGCCGGGGTCCGCGACCAGCGGGCCCGGCAGGCCAGGGAGGACGCCGTCAGGCTCGAGCGCTGGAAGCCGGAGACGGCCGTCCCCCTGCCGCCGGCCCCCGAGAGGCCGAAACCGCCGCAGGTCCGGGAGGAGATCAAGGAGCAGGTGCGGACCGAGGCCGGCGAGGAGCAGAAGAAGCGCCAGGCGCTGGAGGACATGCTGAGAAAACCGGCCGGCCAGACGCAGCCGCCGGCCAAGCAGGAAAAGCAGGAGAATCTGGATGACAACAAGGGCTCCGGCAGGAAAGGCAGATCCAGGTAGGGACGGATTCTAAAGCAAAGAGCCTGCCAAGGCAGCGCCCGTTCCGCGGGGGCTGCCTTTTGTTTTTTGGTGGCCGACAGCGAATTACAATTTAGAAAACCCTTGGGGCCGGCTGTAAATGCGATGCGGCTTCCCTATTGATTTACGCCTTAATTCATAGTATTCTTAAGACAACAAACCACTCATCGCGACCCTCAACGAGCAGCAGTTGACATATGCGGCTTTCAGTCAAGCAGACCCTAAGCCTGGCGGCCCTGGGAATGGCGGTCCTGGCCGCCCCGGCCCCAGCTTCCGCGGAGGCCCCCGAGGTCTTCGTGCAGACCGGCCACACCCAGGGGGTGCAGCACATGGCCCTGAGCGGCGACCAGAAACACCTGGTGACCGGGGAGGGCCTCTGGCTGCTGAAGCTGTGGGAGGTGGAGACGGGCAGGGAGATCCGGACGATGAAAGTCGAGGGCGGCGTCGGCAACGTCCAGTTCCTCGAAGACAGCACCTTTGTGGTCACCACGGGCGAGGCGGCCGTATTCTACAACACCTACGGCGAGAAAACGGCGACCCTGAGCCTTCCGAAGATCGGCGATCCCTACAGGAAGTACATCACCAGGAACAGGAAGTACCTCTACACCGAACCCGGCCTGTCGATCAGCCTGAAGATCTTCGACATCAGGGACGGCTCGGAGATCAAGCTTCCCGAGAACACCGGCGACCTGTCGAACTCCGGCATCTGCAACCTGGGATTCGGCTATTTCGGCATCTTCTACGGGATGGGTGCGGACGCCGGCCTGCAAAACCTCAGGAACACGGGCTACGTCATCTACGACCAGGACCTCAAGGTCAGGAAACGGGGGATGATCAAGGGGCAGGTCAGCATCGGGGGGAACCTCAAGGTCGACCCCGGGCTGAAGTTCGTCTACAAGAACAGGAATTTCGGCGACGACCCCAGGCTGACCAAGTACGGCCTGGACGACGGTGAGGCCATCGCCTCGGTCAAAAGCAGGAAGCATAGCGGCATCATCCTGCTGCCGGACGGCCGGGTGGTCATAAACAGCCCCAGGATGGTGGAGGCCCGGGTGATCACCGATCCCAGCAACTTCATCCAGGACCTTTCGGTCATCGAGTTCCTGGACGGAGGCCTATACAAGGAAAGGACGATGACCCTGGAGGGCCTGAGCGATCACCGTGCCTTCCTGCTCGGCAGGGACGGCCTGCTGGTCGCCGGACTCAGCGGCGGCGCGGTCAGGAAGTACGACTACAACACGGGGCGCGAGGCCGGCGGCTTCGGCACCGTCCCCGTCCTGTTCAACTTCTCCTCCTACTCCGACGGCAAGCTGCTGAACATAATGCCGGATTTCTCGTCGACCGAGAAATGGTCCAGGCTGACTTTCAACCTGTGGGACCTGAGGAGCGCCAGCCTGGAAAGGTTCAACGTCTCCAACACCAACAGGGACATGTACCAGAAGGAGCATAAGGGGACGGGGTTCAAGCTGTGGACGCTGTCCGATCCCGACGCCCTGTGGTCCAAGGTGCCCAAGCAGTTCTTCGCCGACAACCTCAAGAAGCGGTACATGGAGTTCTACGAGAAGGCGTACCCCACCCCCAACGTCTTCCTGCGGAGCCCGCAGAACGGCGGCCTGTACTTCGGCGAAAAGGGCACCCATATATCGGCGGTCAACCAGGCGACCAAGGCCGAGGTGGCCCGGCTCTACGCCTTCGCCGACGGCGAGTGGATAATCATCACCTCCGAGGGGTACTTCAACGCCTCGCCCAACGGGGCCAGGAACCTGAACGTGCGGCTGGGGCAGAAGGTGTACTCGATCGACAACTTCTACGAGAAGTTCTACAACCCGGTGCTGGTGGCCTCGGCCCTCATGGGCGGAAAGTTCGAGGCGGCGGCCGACATCCGCCAGGGGGTGCTGCCGCCCCCCGAGGTCAGGATCGCCGCCCCGCAGGACGGGCGCAAGTACGGGGACGACACCCTGACGGTGACCGTCACCGCCCGGGACGTGGGCGGCGGGGTGGACGGGATAAGGCTGTACCACAACGGCAAGGCGGTGGGCGAGGACGCCCGGGGGGTCCAGGTGGTGCCCAAGGCCGGCGCCTCCTCGAGAAAGTTCGCGGTCACCCTGGTCGACGGACGGAACGACTTCCGGGCGGTGGGCTACAGCCGCGACCGGACCGAGTCCAACCCGCACCAGGTGACGGTCTTTCTCGAGGCCGCCAAGAAGGAGGTCTCGCTGTACCTGTTCGCCGCCGGGGTCAACAGCTACAAGAACCCGGCCCTCAACCTCAACTACGCCGAGCCCGACGCCAGGGCGGTGGCCGGGTTCTTCCGCTCCAGACGGTCGGACCTGTTCAGCCACGTCTACGTCACCGAGATCTACAACGAGCAGGCCACCAAGGCCGCCATCATCGCCAAGCTGGCCCAGCTGGAGAACACCCGGCCGCAGGACGCGGTCGTCATCTACCTGGCCGGCCACGGGGAGAGCGTGGAGGACAAGTGGTACTTCGTGCCCCACGAGCTGGCCTACCCGGAGCGGGAGGAGGAGGTGAAGTCCGGCGGCCTGTCGTCGGACGAGCTGGCCGGGCTCATCAGGGGGATCAGGGCCCAGAAGGTGCTGGTGCTGATAGACGCCTGCAAGGCGGGCGGGGCGCTGGTGGCCTTCCGCGGCTTCGAGGACCGCAAGGCCCTGGCCCAGCTGTCGCGCTCGGCCGGGGTCCACGTGGTGGCCGCCTCTACCGGCAGCCAGTTCGCGGCCGAGGTCAAGGATCTGGGCCACGGCGTCTTCACCTATGTCCTGCTGCAGGGGCTGGGGGGCAAGGCGGCCGGGCCGGGCGAGGCGGTGACGGTGCGCAAGCTGATGGGCTACGTGGAGGAGAACCTGCCCGAGCTCACCAAAAAGTACAAGCAGGAAGCCCAGTACCCGGTGGTCGACTCCCGGGGCATGGACTTCCCGCTGATTGTGCCCAAGTAGAAAGGCGGATCGTTTTCCGGGATCCTCACAATGGTCATCCTCTCTTTCGGCCCTTTCCGATCACGAGGACAGGGCCAAGGACGCGAGTGCTCCGCCCCTGACTGTCACAGGCAACAAATTTAACGAGGACTTATGTTCCGTGATCTGGCAACATTGGCCGCCGGCCTTTTGATGGCCGGCCGGCTCTTCGCCGCCCAGTCCACGGTCACCGAGGCCGAGGGCACCGCCAGCCTGGGCGACGACCGCACCCGCAAGCAGACAGAGCAGGCCGCCCTGGCCGACGCCAAGAGGAATGCGGTGGAGCGGACCCAAACCTACCTGCGCAGCGAGACCCGGGTGGAGAACGGGATGCTGGAGAGCGACGTCATCGAGTCCTTCGCCGACGCCACCGTCAACGTGCTGGAGGTGCTGGAGAAAAGGTGGCACCGGGACCAGGTCCTGGGCGACTGCTTCACCGTCCGCATCCGGGCCGAGGTGGTGCCGGACGAGAAGGCCCTGGAGCGGGCCATGGCCGGCGGAACCGGGGCGGCGGCCGGGGCCGCCCGGGCCGAGGACCCCTCCGGCCTGCTGTCGGTGAGGGCCTGGGCCGGTAAGGCCGAGTACCGCGCCGGGGAGAAGATGAGGTTCTTCGTCCGCGGCAACAAGCCGTTCTACGCCCGGGCGGTCTACCGGGACGCGGCCGGCGGCCTGGTCCAGCTCCTGCCCAATCCCTTCCGGGCCGACAACTACTTCAACGGGGGCACGGTCTACGAGCTGCCCTCGGGCCAGGACCAGTTCGAGCTGGAGGTGTCGCCGCCCTTCGGGGCCGAGCGCCTGACCGTCTACGCCAGCACCCGGCCGCTGGGGGACGTCGGCCTCAAGGAGGCCGGGGGGGTCTACCAGGTGACCACCAAGCCGGCCCAGGTGGCCGGCCGGACCCGGGGCGTCAAGCTGCAGAAGAGGTCCGACGGGGGGACGGAGCCGGCCGAGTTCGCCGAGTCCGAGGTCGAGGTCAGGAC
>DHHE01000186.1:0-3302 GCA_002403115.1 bacterium UBP2_UBA4780
CCAGCCGCATCACCGCGCCGGCCGCGTCTTCCACGTGGATGAAGTCGCGCTGCGACAGCCCCTCGTTGTTGAGCGCGAACGGCTTGCCGTCCCGGACGGCCGTTTCCAGCCGGGCCAGTATCGAAAAGTGGTCCCGGCCGCCGAACAGGTTGAAGGGCCGCAGGATCCAGGCCTCGATCTTGTGGGTTCCGGCGAACTCCGAGATCACCTGCTCGTTCAGCAGCTTGGTGATGCCGTTGATGGAGATGGGCGCCGGGACCGTGTCCTCGCCGGTCACCTGGCTGCGGCCGTAGACGGCGCAGCTGGAGATGAAGAACAGCGGCACGCCCGGCCTGTCCCCCAGCGCCTCCAGCAGGCGGACGGTGGACATCAGGTTCGAGTCCAGCACCGCCCGGGGCCGCTCCCCCACCGGCGTCGTCAGGTCGCTGGCGGCGTGGATGACCGCCTCGGCGCCGTCCAGCAGCCCTTCGACGCGGCCGAACTCCTCCTTGTCCACGCCGATGAACTGGTGGCCCCGGCCCGCCCTCATGATGGCCGTGCCCAGGTTCCCCTTGGCGCCGGTTATCAGGATCTTCATCTCGCCCCCCTGTTTTCTCGTGACATGGCCCTTCCTATCCCTTTCCCTTTTCCCCTGTTCCCTTCCCGGGCTTTACCGCCTTGACCGTCCATCCCAGCGCGTAGTTGTCGTCATTGCTTTTTTGGTCACACTTCCACGCTGCCCACTGCAACAGACCCCAAAGCCTGTCGCTGAGGGCGGTAAACGCCCTGCATTTACGCCCGACCGGATAATATCGGTCGCTCGCCAGCTGGACCATCACCGACCAGAAGCCGCCCCGCTTGATGGTGGCGACGACCTCAAGGCCGTTTTCCATAAGAAGCGACTCCAGCCCGAACCGGGTGTAGCGGAGGAAATCCCGCGGCTGCTCGTGCAGCGGCCAGATGAACGGAGAGCTTAAAAGCAGGCAGCCGCCGGGCCTCAGCACCCCTCGCATCTCGTTAACCGCCCTAGCCGGGTCTTCCAGGTGTTCCAGCACCTCGGTGCAGACCACGCAGTCGAAGGACCCATCCGCGAAGGGCAGGGCGGCGGCCGAGGCCCAGGCGTCGGGCGACGAGCCCTCGCCGTACGAAACCGGCATGTCCATACCGAGGTATTGGCTGCCCGGAAAAAGTTCGCGGTACGGCCTGTGGCCGCAGCCTATGTCCAGAACGCGTCCGGCTTTTTCCGGCCGCAGTTCGGCCAGGCTGTTATGGATCCCTTCCCTGACCAGGCGGTACCTGAACGCCCAGGAGTATCTCATCCCACCGGCCTCCCGCCCAAGGCCCGGGCCAGGTGGCGGTTGAAGTAGAATCGCTTTGAAAAGGCGGCCAATGCCAGCGCCATCCTGCTCAGGCCCGTGATCCACAGGCCCTGGGCAACGGCCAGCATCAGCTCGGCGATCGGCGGTGTCATGAATATCAGGACCGGTAAAGTTCTCCATCCGGGGCGGTTTCCCGTGTTGCGCAGCGGTCCGGATTCTATCTCCAAAAAATCAGGGCGTTCGGCCACCTTTGGGTGTTTCCCCACGAACCGGGCCATGCTGGCGGCCGACCAGCGGCACCTGGCCAGGTAGCGCCCGTATCCGATCTTTTCATCGTGATGGTATGCCAGGGCGGCCGGGGTGTGAACGATGCGAAACCCGGAGTTTATGCATCGCAGCCCCAGGTCGAAGTCTTCCCCGCCGTAGAAGGAGAAGGTCTCCTGGTCGAAGCCACCCAGTTCCCGGAAAGCACGTCCCTCCATTGCCAGGTTCCCGGTGAAGAACGCGGTGAACGGCGGCCCCTCCGGCGCGACGGCGGTTTGCTCCCGGTGCAGGTCGAACCTGGAGTCGTCCAGCGCGTTCCACAGGGTCTTGCCTCCGGATGAGGATTCAATGGCCCCGATCGACACCTCGCATCCACCGGCCAGCGTCCTGTTATGCTCCTCCATGGTCCCGGGGGCGACCGTCATGTCGTCGTCAAGGAACCAGAGAATCCTTCCCCGGGCCTCGGCCGCCCCGGTGTTGCGCGCCCCCGGCCGGCCCTTGGCCGCGCTGGCCGTCCATCTGACGTCCAGCCTGTCCCTGAAGCCGCCGATCAGCGGCCCCAGGTCCTCGCCCGACCGGTCGTCGACCACTATCACCTCGAACCGCGGACAGCCGGGCCCCTGGGCCGCCAGGGAATCCAGCAGCCGGCGCAGGCTGGCCTGCCGCCGGTAGGTGATTATTATAATTGATACTTGGATTTTTTATGCACTTTTCTTTGTTAACCAAAATGTATAAACATAGCTGATGTATTTAAGATAGAAATTTGAATATATTATTGGCCTAATTATTTCAGACGTAATTCCAGTCACTTTGCATATAAATGCTATAAGCTGAAATATTCTTAGCTTATATAGTTTAGGATTATTCATCTTTTCCAATACTTCACATCTTTCAGGATTTATCGATATGTTTGCCATGTTCAAATTATATTTGTTAAATAATGCTGTAATTCTATTATATCCAATATAACTGCCTACTTGATAAAAAGGGTCCTTCTTTGTTATTTTTGTTACATACCAAACTGCAAGCCATCTAGGCATTATTGGAAGGAAGGGCAATTTATGATGAGATTCAACGATAAGTTGAAGAATAGACCTGCCATTTGGTATCTGTATAAGAGCGTTTCCACCGGGTTTCAATACTCTGGCTATTTCTTTAACTGCTTTTTCAAGCAATACATTATCACTATTTTTAGGAACGGTGAATATCTCTGGTTGTATCCCCCTTTGAGCAACATGCTCTAAAGTTGATATTGCTATCACAAGATCAAATGTACTGTCTTCATAGGAGATGTCGGTCATTGTGCAATATTTAACCATAGGTTTAACATTCATCAACTTAAAAAGCAATTCTGCCTTTTTAAACCTACCTTTGCTTATATCTACCCCATAGCATCTAGCCCCTATTTTTGAAAGTACCGCTAAAACAACACCGTCACCAAAACCTGTTTCTAATATGGCTTTACCTTTGACTGGTATTTTGGAAATGATGTGATCAACAATAATTAACTGGTTTTTAAAATCATATCTAAAGCCATTGAATGCCATGCTCTCATATTCATTTCTTTCATGTTCTGCTAAGAATATTGGATTAATAACCTTTTCAGGTTGCAACATTAATGTTTTTAATTTTAGTTTATTTATCATTATTTTCCTTAATTATAATCCTGCATTATCACCAGTCCTGCTTGCTAGTAGAAAGTCGTTATAACCACCGACACCGCTATTTCCCCGTCCCGGG
>DHHE01000186.1:3474-4251 GCA_002403115.1 bacterium UBP2_UBA4780
GGCAAAGCGGCAGGGGGGAGTAGATCTCGTAAAGGCAGAGCCTCGGCCGCAGTTTTTTTAACCTTGGGTTCCTCCAGGGCCATGGCCAGGAGCCTGGAGGCGGCCCGGTGGTCGGGGTGGCTGTCCAGCGGGGAATTGGCCAGTATCCATTCCGGGCGCGCCAGGGCCAGCTCGTCCGCCAGCCGTCCGGCCGTCTTTTTGTCGGCTTTGAGCTCGTTGTCCGGCAGGTCCAAAAAGACCTGCCCGGCGCCGTTGGCCCCCAGGGCCGCCAGCGCCTCCCGGGCCTCAGCCTTTCGACCTTGGTTGAGCGAGGGGTCCCGCTCCAGTGTCGGCGTGCCCCTGGTCCCGTCGCTTAAATAGATCACGGCCGGCCCCGGCAGGCCGGTCCGAGCCCTCAGGGCCAGCAGGCCGCCGCAGCCCAGCACGTCGTCGTCCATGTGCGGGGCCACGATGGCTACCCGTTCCATGGCTCTTGGGTCAATGCCTTGGCCCGGCGGCCTGCCCAACGATTCGAGAATCTTGTATAGTCTCTTTACCACTTCTACACTCCGCAGTCAACGTCAGCAAAGGTGAACTTCCAGTTCTTCGAATCCAGGAGCAATTCGCTTCCCGGGCACGAGGCCGCGGGCCTCACCAGCGGCTTGGGCCTGGAGTACAATCCGAATGGCCTGAATGGAATGCCGTACTTGACGAAGCCGGCCCCGGAAAGGGCTCTTTTCTCTACATCCGAGCTAAGGCTCAGGCAATTGACCACCGGCACGCCCGTCAGTCTGCAGA
>DHHE01000238.1 GCA_002403115.1 bacterium UBP2_UBA4780
CTCGCCGGGCCTGATGTCACCCAGCGTGCCGCCGGCGTCCCCCAGGTAGATGTTGGGGTCGGTGGTGTAGATGGAATAGCTTATCCCGCGGGCGATGCCCATCCCGGTGTTCTGCAGCAGCACCCGGAGCCTGGCCGATTCCCCGGGCACCAGCGCCCCGTCCACGGCGATGGGCGCCGTCCCCGGTCCGGTCTCCACCAGCTCCACCCCGGAGAAGGCGATGGCCGGCGGGGTGATGGCCTTGGTCTGCAGTAACAGGTACACCGGATCCATGTCGTAGCCGTAGTATTCCCTGACCCGAACCCGCATCCGGTGCCGGGCGGTCCTCACCCCCAGCCCGGCCTTGAGGATGATGGTGGCCTCGCTCTTCCCGCCCGGGCCTATGGCCCTGACGCTTTGAGCGGTGGAGGACAGGGCCGGGTCCGTCAGGTCGTCCTCCAGTGAGATGCGCACCCGCTGGGCCGGGCCCTGTCCCTCGTTGTGCAGTATCAGGTGGACCCGGGCCGTTTCCGAAGCCTCCAGGATCCCGTCGCCGTTCTCGTCGTTGAACTCCATCCGGGCGTAGAGCCTGGGCGGCAGCCGGCGGACCGGCTCGAAGGGAATGGGCCAGATCCTGACCGTCCGGTCGTCGGAGGCGCTGGCCAGGCTCCAGCCGTCGGGGCTGAAGGCCACTCCGTTGACCCCCTCCCTGTGGCCGGTGTAATTGCGGACCAGCATCCCGGGCTCCACCTCCCACAGCTTCACCGTCTTGTCGCCCGAGCAGGTGGCCAGATATCGCCCTTCGGCGCTGAAGGCCACCCCGTATACCCAGCCTTTGTGCCCGATCAGGGCGGCCACCTTCCGGCGGGTGACCGCGTCCCAGACCGCCGCCGTCCGGTCGTTGCTGCCGGTGGCCAGCCAGGCGCCGTCGGGGCTCCAGGCCACCGTCCTCACCGCGTCGCCGTGGCCGGGAAAGGTGCGGGCCTCCTCGCCGGTGAAGACGTCCCACAGCTTGGCGGTGCGGTCGTCGCTGGCCGTGGCCAGCAGCTTCCCGTCCGGGCTGAAGGCCAGGCCGTTGACCCCTCCCCGGTGTCCCTCGAAACTCCTCAGCTCCAGCCCGGTGCGCAGGTCCCACAGCTTGGCCGTCCCGTCGAAACTGGCCGTGGCCAGCCAGGCGCTGTCCGGGTGGAAGGCCACCGACATCACCCAGTCGACGTGGCCCGACAGGGTCATCAGCTCGTCGCCGGTGGAGGCCTCCCACAGCTTGGCCGTCCCGTCAAAACTCCCGGTGGCCAGCACTCCCCCCTGGTGGCTGAAGGCCACCGAGGTGACGCTGTCGGTGTGGCCGGCCAGGGTCCGGAGCAGGCGGCCGCTGGCAGCCTCCCAGATGGCGGCTGTGCCGTCGTATCCGCCGCTGGCCAGGTAGCGGCTGTCCGGGCTGTAAGCCGCCGCCATCACGTAGTCCTTGTGTCCGGACAGGACTCGGTCCTCCTCGGCGGCCCGGGCCGCGGCCACCGGCAGCAGGACCAGCAGCAGCGCCGCCGGCAACAGCTTTACGAAGGGCCTGTCCGACATCGGGGTCGAATCAGGCCCACGGCTCGTAAACATAAGCTAATCCGGTTATAGATAATCAATTGGATCAGCGTTCATCAGCGTCCAGAATAAAGAGGCTAAAGCGAGCTTCCCAGCTTCACCCGCAGGTTGAAGAACAGGGTGTTCACCCCCAGCTTCCCCCGGTCGTTGCGTCCGACTATTATGGAGGGCCCGACCGAGATGACGCTGGAGGCCCAGCCCTCGGCTATCTTCTGCACCATCACCTCCATGGCCAGCTGGGGCGGCCGCTCCCGGTTCCGGCCCTGGGGGAACATCAGGTCGAAACGGAAGTCGAAGTTCGAGCCCACCAGCGCCAGCTCCCGGCCGGTGTAGCCCAGGTGCAGCTCGTTCTGGTACGAGGCCAGGTAGGCCTTGGCCCGGGTGGAGCCCTGGTTGCGCATGGGGTAGCGGAACTCCCAGTTGAAGTAGGATCCGGTCATCACCTTGGGAGTGTAGCCGTCTGCCGAATCGTGAAGTATGTAGCTCAGCTCGGCCGGGGCCATCTCCTCCAGCGCCTGCTGGTAGCCCACCTCGAAGAAGTTGCCCAGGGGGATGACGTAGGCCACCTGCAGGGCCGAGGTGGCGTAGTGCAGGTGCATCCGGTTGCCCCGGTTGAGCGTGAATGAGCTGGATGTGTCCCCCTGCAGGCTCTGGTTGAGGGTCTTGCCCACCAGGAACGAGGCGGCGGTGATCATGCCCACCCTGGCCCCCAGGGCGTGGAGGTTGACCTCCACCTGATCGCTCTCCAGGGCCCCGGAATAAGGGGTGCCGGTTCCGATGGTTAAGCCGATGTCCCTCTTGATGGCGAAGCCCAGCCGCTCCCCGCCGTAGAGCTGGAAATAGGGGTTGACGTAGCCCCTGGTGGAGAGTATCTGGTTCTTGTGGGGCGGCTCCACCAGCCGGCGGAAGCGGATCTTCTTGACCACCCGGGTAAAGACGCTGGTGTAGGTGGTCTGCTCCTCGAGATTGAGCTTGAAGGGGAAGGTCATGATCCGGGCCCGGGTCTCCGGGCTGAAGGCCAGGAATGGGAAGACCATGCCCTGGATGGTGACCGTCTGGTTCTGCGGGTCTCGCAGGTCGACCACCATCTCGGCCTTGGGGTTGGGCGGGTCTATCTTCACCTCCTCCTGGATGCGGATGAAGAGGCTGTCGTCCATGGTCTCCATCTGATAGTAGCGGATGACCTCGTCCTCGAAGTCCTCCTGGGCCAGGGCGGGGATGGAGGCCGCGGCCAGAATAACCGCCAGGACTGTAATTATCCCATATTTATGCCACATCATAGCTTGTAACGCGTTTGCTCCTGTTTGTAAGGGTGCATTTATGCTTTTCGGATGTTTCGCGGGGAATGGCCTTTGGGTTCACTTGAAGTCGGTGAAGTAGACGGACCCGCCCACCGGCGGGAACTTCTCCCCGGTGCGGCTGTCGGAGACGTTGAGGAAGAAGTTCACCTTGTAGCGGCCGTCGGCCTCGCGGGCGTCGCCGTGCCGGTCCACCCAGGCCTGGAAGGCCTCCTCGGTCCGGGCGATGTTGGGGGTGACGAAGAAAATCAGGCTGCCCCGGCTGTCCCTGGTGGGGCCGGCGGCCGTCACCGGGCCGGTGAACGAGGTCTTGAGCTGGTCGGGCCGTTCGTCCTCGATGGTGATCTTGAAGCAGGATACCTGCTGCAGCTCGGCCAGCTTGATGCGCGAGCCCTCCATCTTGGTGGTGATCTTTTCGATGCGGATGGCCGGCGGCTTGTTGGGGGCCACCGGGATGGCCTGCTCCTTGGACCCGAACCTGGCGATGACCTCGGTCTGGCCGCCCAGGTCGAAGCGCTTCTCCTGGCCCGGGGGAATGACAGCGATCGGCTTGGAGCGGTCCTTGGGGTCGAAGATCTCCACCGGCACCGTGCCCGAGTTCCTGGCCAGGTTCCAGGTGTGCTGGATGTAGGCCTGGGTGACCGACAGCGGCAGGTCCTTGGAGCCCTTCCTCAGCCGTTCCATCTCCTGGCGAATTCGATCCTCTTCGGCCGATTTTTTCGCCAGGGCCTCCTGGATCTTCCGGGAAAGCTCCTCCTGTTTTGATATCTCGGCGGCCAGCGAGTCGTTGTACCGCTGGCGCTCCTCCAGGGCCACCCGCAGGGAATCGCTGGCCCCGACCTTCTCCACCTTGGTCAGGTCGATGTCGGCCCCCTTGATGGTGATCAGGGAGATGACCACCAGGTACAGGGCCTGGTAGATGACGAACTTGACGTCGTGCTGCCGTTTGCGCATCTATCTTTTTTCTACCGATGTCATTCCCGCGAAGGCGGGAATCCAGGCGGTTCCGACAAAAGGCCGGCCTGGATGCCCGTTGGAATTTATCCCGAGTTCACGAGGGACGGGCATGACAATTAGTAAGATGGTCACTTCTTGGCCACTATGTTCTCCAGGCTGCGCAGGGCCGCCTGGGTGCCGGGGTTGGCCAGCCCCTCGGAGATGGACTTGAGCGACTCGGTGGCGCTCTTGAGCTTGGCCACCGTCTCGTCCGACAGCCCGGGCAGGCTCTTCAGTTCCCTGGGCACGGCGGCCAGGGCCGAGAAGTTCTCCAGGGTCACCCGGGTGGCCTGGGAGATCACCTGAAGCTGGTCGGTGAGCGCCTGCAGCCGGTTGACCATCTCCTGCAGGTTGACCGGGATGGTCTTGATCTCCTGGGCGGCGGAGATCATGGCCCGGTAGTTCTCCAGCGAGGTCTTGGAGAGGCCGGTGATGACCTCGGCCGTCTTCTGCAGGGCGGCCAGGTCCTCCCTGGCCGGGATGCCGGCGGTGGCCCCGGAGGAGCGCAGCAGGTCGTCCTCCATCCGCTTGATCAGAAGATTGGTGTTGTCCATCTGCACCCGGACGAAGAACCGCTCCCGCAAGTCCTTGATGCCGTTGATGACGTCGTTGAAGGCCACCCCCATCCGGTCGAAGACGATGGTGAACAGCTCGCCGATGGCCAGGATCAGCAGGGCCTTGATCTCGAAGGGCACCGCGATGCCGATGAAGACCTCGGGCCCCAGCTTGACGCTGACCAGCAGTATGGCGGCGCCGATCAGGGGGACGGCGGTGGAGATGCCCTTGACCGCCGAGACGTAGCCCTCCAGTATCCGGTCGATGTTCTCGTAGGAGCCGGAGACCCGCACCTCCCTCTGCAGGGAGCGGAAGGCCATGTAGGCGTAGAGCACATAGATGGCATAGAACACCACCGGCATCCACCACAGCGACAGGGTCTGGGTCAGGTTCTCCGGGTTCCAGCTGGGGAACATCCGGCGGGCCAAATCTATGCTGACGGAGCCCAGAAGCGGCACCCTGGAGACGTCCAGGAAGAATGAGACTATCAGGGCCACCAGTGAGTAGACCATCGGCTTGATGATGACCGTGGCCTTGATGTCGGCCATGGCGTTGCGCTTGTATTCCTCGATGGACTTGTCCAGCCAGCCCAGCTGGTCCACGTCGTGCCGGCCCAGGGATTGTTTTATCTGGCCGGTCTGGTCCAGGGGGGTGCTTATGTTTTTCTCTGAGGGAGGCATGTTTCTGTCCTGTCTCTTTATTGCTTGTTTTCGGGCGCCAGATGATTATGATATCAAAGCCGAAAGGTGATGTCAAGGAAAAGTCCTGGGCGGCCTTAACGGGCGTTGTGCCGCATCATTATGCCGGTGAAAAAGCCCGGACGAATCGCATCCGGGCTTGGTTATCTCTTGGGGGCTTAATACGGTCCTGTTCCTCCCGAACGTCAGAAGCCGCTGTCCTGTAGTTTCAGGCTGATTTGCTTGCTCTCCAGGGGCATCATTTTGGTCAGAAACACGATCATATTTTCCAACAGCTCCATTCTTTCGGCATAGCTCAGCTTTTGCGCCCGTCTCAGGTCGTCAACGTCAAAGTATCCGCCCTGATCGGGCATTTCATCTTTCATTCCTGAGCTCCTTTATCTTCGCCAGGGCTTTTACGTCTATCTTGTCCCTTTCCCTTCCGGCTATCTCCTTGAGCCGGATCAGGTCGTCTATGTGGACAAGGTTTATCGCCAAATCCCCGGACCGTACGACCTCGCGTCTTTCGAACGCTTTGCGGATATCAATGGATTCTTCAAGCAATACGTCCACGTGTTCCATGGCGTTGACCGGGTTGTAAACCGAAAACACCTTCATGCCTTTTTCGCGCATCCATTTTTGCCTGGCCGCGGCATTCGAAAAATCATCCAATGAAACGGGAACCCTCGGTTTATAGCCCAAATCCTTTACGATCTTGATAAATTTGCCGATATTAATGTCGTCAAGCACCATCAGGATGTCCAAATCCATGGTGGCCCGTATGTAGCCGTACAGGTTTACCGCAATGCCTCCGGCTACCAGGTACTCGATATTTTCCTCGTTCATTTTTTCGATAATGCTTTGGTATATCATGCGGCCTCCTAGCGAAACTCCCTTGTCTTCCTGAAATGCCGGCGTGGCGATACCGGCCGCTGCCCTCGTCCGCGGGCATTTGGCGTCCCTGCAGCTTACTTTCTCGCTTCGGAAATTGATTGGAAGAAAAGGAATCGACAAAGATATGATATCAAAGCCGAAAGGTGATGTCAAGGAAAAGTGTCCGCCAAGGCTTGACTGCCAGGCTCACCGGCTGGCGCGCCATTTATTGTTGACAACTTATTGCCGGGGCGTTATAATGAATGCATGGAGTTGACTGGCTTCCGCCGCCTGCCCTTTTCGGCCATCGTCGGCCAGGAAAAGCTGAAGAAGGCATACCTGGCCAATATCGTCAATCCGCGCATCGGCGGCCTGCTGATATCCGGGCCCAAGGGCACCGGCAAGAGCACCCTGGTGCATTCGGTCTCGGGCATCCTTCCCGATTTTCAGGCCGTCGCCTCCTGCCCCTTCAACTGCGACCCGGGGACTCCGGGCAGGCTGTGCACCCTGTGCCGGGAGCGCGGCGACCTGAAGGCCGAGGACCGAAGGACGCGCATCGTCAACCTGCCGCTGTCCTGCACCGAGGACCGCCTGGTGGGCAGCCTCGACGTGGAGCGTCTCCTGAAGTCGGGGGAGAAGGTCATCCTGCCGGGGATTTTGGGGCAGGCCAACGGCAACATCCTCTACGTGGACGAGGTCAACCTCCTGCCCGATCACCTGGTGGACGACATCCTGGACGCGGCCGCCTCGGGCTGGAACACCATCGAGCGCGAGGGGCTGTCGATCCACCACCCGGCCCGATTCTTGCTGGTGGGAACCATGAACCCGGAGGAGGGCGACCTGCGGCCCCAGATCCTGGACCGCTTCCCGCTGTGCGTGAAGATCGAGACGGTCCGGGACCCGGGGCTTCGGGCCGAGATCATCCGCCTTAATCTTATGTACGAGAGCGACCCGGCCGGCTTCTTCGCCAGTTTCGACCAAAACGACCTCGCATACAGGGATTCCATCGTGGCGGCCCGCCGCATCCTGCCGCGGGCCGCCATCTCGGACGCCCAGGTCCTGGCCGTGGCCGAGTCCTGCGCCGAGCTCAAGGTGGACGGCCAGCGCCCCGACATCGTCATCGTCAAGACCGGGCTCACCCTGGCGGCGCTGGAGGGGAGAACAATGGTCTCGGCCGAGGACCTGATGCTGGCGGCCGAGCTGGCCCTGTGCCACCGCACCCGCGACGGCGGGCTTCTGGAGCCGCCGGACCGCAATGAGATAATGGGAAGTTTTTCCAAACGCTTGGATCGGCTGTCGGCGAGCAAGGGGAAATCGCGATCAGAATCCACCGACCAGGGCGGCGGACCTCAGTCCCAACAACGAGGTTCGACAGACCTTCCAGCCGCTTCCGGACCTTCCGAAAAAAAAAAGACAACATAGCCCTGGCCCAGGCCGGACCACCCAGCCCGCCGCGGAACCTGATTGAGCGCCTGCGACGGCTGGCTGCCGACGCCCTCTTCAAGATAAGACGCAAGCGACCGGTTTTGGTGAATACCGCCGCCGCAGGTCCAGCGGATGACGAATCAATCTTCCAGAACATCCCCCAGGCCTTCGCCCAGTTCAAGTCCGGTTTCCTCGGCTTCCTCAAGCGCTTCGCCCGGCCCCGCACCCGGGTTGTGCGCGGCAGCCGGCGGCGCAAGACCGTCATCTCCTACCGCTCCGGCCGCAACGTCAAGTCGGTCCGCTTCCAGCCCGGCGAGAACGTGCTCTCGGCCCTGCTGACTGTGCTCCGGGCCGCGGGAAGCGGGCGTTACTGCCTGGCCACCGGAAAATACCGCATCGGCGACGGCGACCTCATGGGCTGGGAGAAGCTGGAACGCCAGAGCCTGACCCTGGTGCTGGCGGTGGACGCCAGCGCCTCCACCCATCCCTTCATCAACATCTTCGCCGAGATCCTCAACTCCCTCACCGGGCACTTCCGCCGCCACCAGGACCGCATCGGATTGGTCTCGCTCCACGGCCGCAGTGCCTTAGTCCTCAACCACCCCACCCACAACTACCGGGTGGTCTCCCGCAACCTGCGGCGGATGAAGATCCAGGGGATGACGCCGCTGGCCGACGGCCTGGAGAAGGCCCTGGCCGTGATCCGGCTGGAACGTCAGCGCAAACCCGGCAGCCGCAACCTGGCGGTTCTGCTGTCCGACTGCTACCCCGAGCCCCTGACCCATCAGTATACCGAGATCTTCGACGAGCCCGCCTACCGCCGCAGCCTCCAGGCCGCCGCCCACTTCCGGCAGCAGAGGGTCTCCCTGCTGGTGATCAACCCGTCCTTCAAGCACAGCGACCAAAGCCAGTTCCTTCCCGGCGAGCGCCTGTCGGCCGCCCTGGCCCGGGAGAGCCGCGGCCGGCTGATCAAGATTTTCAGGAACGAGTTCGCTCCCGACGCTTTCACTCGGGCCTACAGCCCGCCCTCAAGGCGGGAGATCGAGCGGATCCTCTCCGGCGTCGAGGGGATGCTGGCCGGGCGGGGCGGCCCGGAGCGCGAGGGGGCCCTGCCCTAGCCGGCCCGACGTTCCGTATGGTGCTTGCCGCCAGATTTACCGATTTACTTCGCACGTTCGTTACATATAGTGCCCGGCGACGCAACAACACCCCGGCCCCTGTATCCCGGGGTTTTTTTATGCTATAATACGACTCTACGGTCGCGGAAGCTTCCTGCGGCGCCACACTCGCAGTAATGTTGAATTCTCTCCGTACGGTGTCTATTTGAGCAAACTCAAGGCCGACCTCTGGCTGCTGCTGGCCACCTTCTTCTGGGGGATCACCTTCGTGGCGGTGCGGGACGCCATGCAATACGTTTCCCCGTTCCTGTGGCTGGGCCTGCGCTTCCTTCTGGGCGGCTTGGTGCTTCTGCCGTTCTGTTGGCGGCACCTTTCGAACCTGGGCAAGGACGGCTGGCGCGACGGGCTGATCCTGGGGGTGTTTATGTTCGCCGGTTTCGCCTTCCAGACGGCCGGACTGGTGCACACCACCGCCTCCCGCTCGGCCTTCATCACCGGCCTGGCGGTGGTCCTGGTGCCGCCGGCGGCCATCCTTGTCCTGAAGAGCCGGCTGGACGCCTGGCAGGCCCTGGGTGTGCTGCTGGCCGCTGTCGGGTTGTTTTTTCTATCGAGACCGTCCGCCGGCGGCTTCAACCAGGGAGACCTGTTGACGGCCCTGTGCGCGGTAAGCTTCGCCATGGTGGTGGTCCTGGTCCAGAAATACACCAAACGACACCATCCCCTGGCCCTGATCATGGTCCAGGTCATCGCCACCGTCGGGCTCTCGGGCTTGCTGCTGGCCGCTGCCGAGACCCCCAGGTTCGTCTGGTCGCCCACCCTGGTCCCGGACCTCGCGGTCACCGGCCTGCTGGCCACGGCCGGCTCGCTGGTGATCCAGTTCTACTGGCAGCGCCGTACCACCCCGGTCCGGGCGGCCATCATCTACACCCTGGAGCCGGTTTTCGCCGCCGGCTTCGCCTACGTCCTGCTGGGCGAGCGCCTGGCCGGTTTGGCCTGGCTGGGCGCGGCCCTGGTGCTGGTGGGCATGCTGGCGGCCGAGGCGGGTAAACCATCCCGGTCCATGGTCCTGGCACTGCCGGCCGAGTGATCGAACGGCGGATTGTCCTGATCTTTCCCGGGCTTGTTCTTGAACGCGACCCGAACGGGCGATTGGCGCAGGCAGGCCATGGGGCGGCGGCCTCCTGCGTGAATCCGCGTTCATCTGCTTCCTAAACGTTTGATCGATAGATGCGGAAACTCGCTCTGTTCATCATGGTCGGCCTGTTGGTGGTGTTCTGGGGCAACGCCTTCGTGGCCATAAAGTACCTGCTGG
This sequence comes from bacterium UBP2_UBA4780, assembly GCA_002403115.1. Taxonomy (GTDB): domain Bacteria; phylum Edwardsbacteria; class AC1; order AC1; family EtOH8; genus UBA8901. The sequence goes on from DHHE01000238.1 coordinate 9,827, forward strand.
AGGTCGAGGGGTTGTCGCCGATGGGACTGACCGCCCTCCGCTACGTCCCTTCGGCCCTGGTCTCCTTGGCCCTCCTCCTGATATTTTTCCCCCTGCCGGTCATCGCCGCGGCCTGGCGCAAGGAATGGAGGGGGATCGGCCTCTACGGACTGACCGGGGTGTTGGGCTACAACATCGCCCTCAACTTCGGCGAGGTCCGCATCGCCGCCGGCACCGCCAGCCTGATCGTGGGCCTTTCGCCGGTGCTGACCCTGCTGGCGGCCAAAGCCTTTCTGGGCGAGCGCATCACCTTAAAAAAACTCTGGGGCATCATCATCGCCTTCATCGGGCTTTTCATAGTGGTCCGCTGGGGGACCCGGGAACCTGTCAACTTCGATTACCTGCTGGCCGCCGTGATAACCCTGGGGGCCCCGCTCTCCTGGGTGGTCTACACCATCGTCGGCAAGCCCTTGGTGGACCGGTCCGACCCGACCCTGGTCACCCTGTCGGCCATCATCTGGGGAACCCTGCCCCTGGTCTTCTTCCTGCCCGGCGACCTGGGGCGGATAAGCGGCAACGCCTGGCTGGCCCTCGCTTTCCTGGCCCTGGTCTGCACCGTCTTCGGATTCCTGGTCTGGTCCTGGGCCCTTCAAAAAACCGAGGCCTCGCGCCTGGGGGCCGTGGTCTATCTCATCCCTCTGGTGACCGTGGCCTCGGGCATGATCCTGCTGGGCGAGCCGCTGACTTTGGGCCTGGCGGCCGGCGGCCTGGCGTTGATGGCCGGCGTGGCTCTGACCGGATTGTAGGCTTCCGAAAACCGACTGGGCGATTCGTCGAAAAATCTTGTGTTCTGTCTGCGCATATCCGGCATGTCCATAAGGATTTACCCGGTTTATAAAATTGGTTCTTCTGAGTTTTTAGTGGGTAAGTCCAAGTAGTATTACCAATGATCTTTCTCCCATGTTCCTTTCTTATGACCCTTCGATAGTAAGGCGATGA
>DHHE01000120.1:0-5874 GCA_002403115.1 bacterium UBP2_UBA4780
CTACTCGTGCTCGGCCACGAAGCTGCCCTGGTTCCACGACAGCAGCGATTGCAGGGCTCCCTCGCTGTTGCTGCCGTCCAGGCTCCAGGACGAGATGACGCTGTCCTTGACCTCTATTTTGCCCTGGTGGCCGTCGGGCGTGCTCATCTCGATGCTGCCGTTCCAGCCGCCGATGAAGAACATGTCCAGCAGGCTGAAGACCGAGATGATGGACAGGTCGCCCTGGAAGCGCTTGGCCTTTTGGGCGAAAAGCTGCTTGGCCTTCTCGGCCAGGTTGAGCCTCATGTCGATGGCCTTGAGCAGCTCCTGGCGGTTGCAGGGCTTGGTGATGTACTTGGCCGCCCCCAGCAGGTAGCCCTGGATGCGGTTCTCGGACCCGGTCTTGGCGGTGAGGAACAGGAAGGGGATGCCGCGCAGCTCCGGGTTCTGCTTGACCTTGCGGCAGAACTCGTAGCCGTCCATCCTGGGCATCATGATGTCGGAGATGATCAGGTCCGGACGGTCGCGCTCGGTCACCCACAGGGCCTCCTCGCCGTCCGCGGCGGTGAAGACCTCGTAGCCGTTCTTCTTGAGCTCGAACTCCATGATCTTGACGATGTTCGGCTCGTCGTCGACGATCAGCACCTTGTATTTGGCCATGAGATGTAGTATATTCTAACCGGCCCCATATTGTCAAGCATAATTTATAGGGAGAAAAGGAGCATGACGCTCGCCCTGCTGGCGGCCCTGCTTGCGGGCGGTAGCCTTTCCGCTTTCGCTGCGCCGGACCGGCCGGAGGGCGCGAGCCTGGCCGCCGCCCTGTCCCGGGATTCGCTGCTTGCCGGCCTGCAGCAGAACCTCGAAGCCCAGCGGGGAAGGCTGGGGCGCGAGATATACAGCTTTGTCTCCACCGCCGTTGTCCGGGAGCTGGACGGCAAGGGAGAGATCAAGCGGACGGACACGGTGGTCACCTGGCAGCTGCAGAGGGGCGACTCCCTGCTGCGGGACTCCACCATCTACACCACCCGCAAGCCCGAAAAAGGGAAGAAGGGGGGGAGCCGCCGGGAGAGCGCCAGCCTGCCAACGCTGGGCGACACCAGCTACGTCTTCCAGGTCCAGCCGGACCGGACCATCGAATTCAAGCCCAAGCGCCCCAAGAAAGGCGACCTGGCCGGGAGCTTGGGATACGACCCGGAGACGCTGGTCCTCACCTGGGCGGAGATCTCGGCCCCCAAACCCAAGGCTCCGGTGAAGAATTTCTCCATGAAAATCGGATGGACCCAATGGGAGGGGATGATGGTCCCGGAGCGGATTTGGATGAGGGCCGCCTGGAAGCTGCTCCTGATGTCCGGACGGATGGAGATGGAGATAGGCTTCTCGGACTACCGGCTGCACCGGTGAGGCGGATTGAACCACAAAGACACTAAGAACACGAAGAAATCTTATTCGCCTTTCAGGAGCAGGTAAAAACAGGATTCATGGATTCCTGGCTTCCTTATTGCGGGATATAGATGCACATTGCGAATGTATTGCTGAGGCGGACGCAACCACGAAGACACGAAGAACACCAAGAAATCCAATTTACCTTTACGGAGGATGTAAAAACAGGATTCATGGATTCCTGGCTTCCTTATTGAAAAAGGAATAATCGTTAAAAAAGAGGCCTTCACCTGAAGGCCTCTTTCGTCATTGCGGAATGCAGATGCGCAGTGCTTGTCCCACGTCGGGAGGCGGGGGCTGGCCCCCGTTGGGCAGGTGGATGACGATGGCCTCGACGCCGGAGACATCCGGGAGGGCGCAGGTGTCCGGTTCCTGGGCGGCGGGCAGCAGGACGCTGCCGGCGGAGACCCGCCTGGAACGAACGGCCTTTCTCTTGGCAGCGCAATCGGCCGGGGTAGGGGCCGGCACCTCCGCCTTCCTCTCCACGCGGTCGTCGTCCCACTCGGCCATCTCCTTGTCCTTGGCCGGCGGTAGGGCGGGTGCCGTGGGCTGCGCCTTGGGGGCGCTCTCATCCAGAACCGCGTATCCCGACTTCCGGGCGCCGGGCCCGGCCGTTTTACCGGATGGCGCGGAAGCTTCCGCGGACGGCTTAGGGGTGGACGCCCGGGTCATGTCAACCACACCTGGCGCCGTCCTGGCCTTGGCGCCGGCCAGTTCCTCGGGAGCTGAAACCTCGTCGGCCGCCGCGCCGACCACAGGCGGAGCCGTCGCGGGCATGGGCGAGGTGCCGGAGGCAAGCGAAAGGTCCTTCTCGGCCGCCGTGGCGGGCGCGCCGGGTGTTTCCGGCGCCCCTCCCTCGTAATATGTCTCGAGCATGGCCACCGTCTCCGGAACTCTTGGCTCCGGCGCGATGGGTATGGGTATCACCTGCCGTTTCCGGGCCGTTTCGAAGACCCGGGGCTGTTCGTAAAAGCCGTGGGACAGCACTATCACCGCCGCAAAGGCGGCCGCGGCCGCGGCCGGCATCCAGCCCCAACGCAACAGCCAGGGCCTGCTCTTGGGCGCCAGCTCCTTCCGGGCTATGCGGTTGGCCACCCGGGAGGCGAAGGTGGAGAAATAACCCTCGGGCGCCTCGACCTTCTCGACACGGGCCACTTCCTGCTCGGCCAGCTCCAGGCTCTCCAGCAGCGAGCGGCACTCCGGGCAGGTCTTAAGGTGCTCCTCCACCGCTTTCCGGCGGACCAAATTCAACTGGCCGTCCAGAAAGGCCATCAGTTCCTCGGGGGGGATTATATGTCCGTTTTTCCCGCTCATAACAACTCCTTGATCCTGGGCGCCAGTTTCTGTCTGGCCCTGAAAAGCCTGGACATCACCGAGCCCACCGGTATCCTCATGACCTTGCTGATCTCATCGTAGGAAAGCTCCCGGTCAACCCTTAACAGCAGCACCTGGCGCTGCTCCGGCGGTAGGCGGTCGATCTCGGCCCGGATCCTCTGACAACTGTCCGAACCGGCCGTATCCTCCAGGAGGTCGCAGTCCGAGGCCTGCTCCCCGGCCAGCTCCAGCGGCTGGTGACGCTTGCGGGCGCCCAGGGCGTCGTGGCAGAGGTTGGTGGCGATGGTGATGATCCAGGTGTAGAACCGGTAGCGCCCGTCGTACTTTTTCAGATTCACATAGGCCCGGACGAAGGTCTCCTGGGCCACCTCGTCGGACTGGTCGTGGTCGCGAAGCATCCTGCGGGCGTGGGAGTAGATGGCCCGCTGGTAGCGCTCCACCAAGGGGTTGTAGGCCTGGCGCTCGCCGGCCAGCACCCGCTTTATAAGCTCTTGGTCGGTTGGGTTTTCCAAACTATATACGGCGTAGGTGGGTGTTATATTCCAGTTTAAAGTTAAGACGTTCGGAGTTGTGTAAAAAGGCAACTTTGAACGTTCAACATTGAACTATTTTAAGCCATACTTGGCGCTTCCTCGGCCCGTCGAACTCACAGAAATACACGCCCTGCCAGGTGCCCAGGGCCAGCCGGCCGCCCTCGATCAGCAGCGTCTTTTCGCAGCCGACCAAAGATGACTTGACGTGGGCGGCCGAGTTGCCCTCGGAATGGGCGTAACCGTCCTCCCAGGGTATGCGCCTGTCCAGCTCCATCAGGATGTCCCGGGCCACCGAGGGGTCGGCGTTCTCGTTTATGGTTATCCCGGCGGTGGTGTGCGGCACCCAGAGGACGCAGAGGCCGTCCTTGACGCCGGATTCGGCCAAAGCCTTCCGGACCTTGTCTGTTATGTCCACTAATTGGGAGCGGGTCGAGGTTGAGATGTCAATGGTTTTCATGGCTGGTGCAAACTGGGAAATGATTCAAGGAGGGTGTCATCTTCCACCACCCGGTAGCTGGGCGCGTAAAGCTTGGAGTAGGCCGGGGAGTGGTGGACCACCGGGTAATTGTTCTCCCTGACGAACTTGTCGAAGTCCTTGCATTCCCGGGCATCGAAGCCGAAGGCCCCGGAGCGCACCAGCGAGCCGAACTCCTTCCACAGCTTAAGGAATTCCTCCCGCGTGCCGGTGTTTTTGTCGGCCGACAGCCTCATGGCCTCGAAGAGCTTGTCCGCCTCCAGCCCCCGGCGCATGAACGGCCGCAGGTTGACCCGGACTGTGCATCCGTTCAGCGAAATGTTCTCCACCAGCTCCTCCTCGGGATGGAGCCGGAGGTCGATGCTGTCCAGCTCGCGCCGCAGGCACTCCAGGGCCTGGGGGCCGGAACGGATGATGTGCCCCACCCCGAAGACGCTCTGGTAGAGAAGCTTGTAGACGTCCTGGACCTGCAGGCGGGGCCTGAGGCGCTGGTGGAAGTTGACCAGCTCCCAGAGCGCGTCCTTGGACGAAGACCTGTTAAGCACTGCAGCAGTATAAAACAGTCTATATAATGTCCTTGCAATCCTTCGACCCGCACAGGCACTTCATGCCTTTCCGGTGAGGCGTCTGGCCGTAGTCTATCACCAGCTCCTCGCCCCTCCGTATGGGCCGGAGCGAGTAGACCTCCACCCGGTGTCGTACTATACGTAAATAGCAATTAGGCCGGCAGGAGTGGTTGAGGCGGCCCAGGGCGTTGCCCCGGGAACAGTCCAGCCCGTGGCGCTCGTCCAGCTGGACGAAGTAGATGCGCCGGCTCCGGGCTATCTCCCTAAGCGCCCTGCGGGCGTCCACGATACGGCCGCCGACCTCGCCGATCTTCCGCCTGCCGGGCAGGGGCTTTAGGGCGAAGACGCCGAGGCCGTGGACGGGGCTTTTTCTGACCGAAACGGACGGGGTTTCCAGGAGGCCAGGACTCCGAACGGAAGTCACCGTTTCCCCGCCAGCAGCCGTTCGATGATATTGAACGAGTCCACCCCGGCGGCCTCGGCCTGGAAGTTGGTGATGATGCGGTGGCGCAGCACCGGCCGGGCCATGGCCCCGACGTCCTCCTGGGACGGGGCCAGCCGCCCCTCCAGGACGGCCCGGGCCTTGGCGCCCAGCACCAGGTACTGCGAGGCCCGGGGCCCGGCCCCCCAGGCCACGTACTCCTTGACATAGTCCGGCGCCTCGGGCTCGCCGGGACGGCTGCGGCGGGCCAGGCCCACGGCGTACTCGATGACGGTGTCGGCGGCCGGCACCCGGCGCACCAGCCGCTGCAGCTCCATTATCTCGGGCCCGGCCAGCACCTTCTCGACCTGCGGCTGGTAGCCGGAGGTGGTGGTGCGGACGATCTCGGCCTCCTCGGCGGCCGAGGGGTAGCCGATGAAGGTGTTGAACATGAAACGGTCCAGCTGGGCCTCGGGCAGGGGGTAGGTGCCCTCCTGCTCGATGGGGTTCTGGGTGGCCAGCACGAAGAAGGGCTGTTCCAGGGGGTAGGTGTGCCCGCCGGCGGTCACCTGGCGCTCCTGCATGGCCTGGAGCAGGGCGGCCTGGGTCTTGGGCGGGGTGCGGTTGATCTCATCGGCCAGGACCACGTTGGCGAACAGCGGCCCCCTGATGAACTTGAAGAAGCGCTTGCGGCTGCCGGGCTCCTCCTCGATGATGTCGGTGCCGGTGATGTCCGAGGGCATCAGGTCCGGGGTGAACTGGATGCGGTTGAAGGCCAGGTCCAGGCAGCGGGCCAGGGTGTTGATCATCAGGGTCTTGGCCAGGCCGGGCACGCCCACCAGCAGGACGTGGCCGTTGCACAGCAGCGCCGTCAGCAGCTCGTCTATCACCTGGTCCTGGCCGACCACGGCCTTGGCCAGCTCCTTCTTCAGCAGGGCCCGGGCCCGGTGCAGACGCTCCACCGATTGCAGGTCGCCGGATGGTTGCTTGGTCATGTTGCCTCTTTGCTTGAATAGAACGCGGATGCCGCGGACTTTACGGATCTACGCCGATGCCCCTAATCCGGACAAGCCGGAACCAAAACACTAAGACACGAAGGACGCGAAGGAATATATCTAATTTTAT
>DHHE01000120.1:6013-8338 GCA_002403115.1 bacterium UBP2_UBA4780
ATAATGACGCAAACCTGGTATAGTGTAGCAGATTGGCGCGGGCGTAGTCAACCGTTTTGGCGGATTTCTCTTGACATCACGGCGCCGATGTTATACAATAAAAAATCGGAGAAAGATAAACCGCAATCAGGAGAAAGGCCATGAAGAACGCACTGGAGAAGATCATCACCCTGGGCCTGGGGACCATCGCCGTCACCAAGGCCAAGGCCGAGGAGGTGGCCAAGGAGCTGCTGAAGGAGGGCCAGATCAACCGGAAGGAGGCCGACGTGATGGTCAGGAAGCTGATGAAGAAGGGCGAGGAGAGCAAGAAGGAGCTGAACGTCACGGTGGAGAAGGCCATCCACGGGGTGATGAAGAAGCTGGACATCCCTTCCCGCTCCGAGGTGGAGAAGCTGCGGGCCGAGATCGCCCGGCTGAAGAAGGCCAAGCCCGCCAGGCGCAAGTAGAGCCTGCAAGACCGATCCAAGGCCGGAGTATCGGAGAAGATATCCGGCCTTTTCGTTCCGGCCAAACGGCAAGGACCGTCGATTTTAGACACAGATTCACACAGAGGCCCTTGATCTTTCTTCGGAACAACCCGTGGAGATCAGTGCCCCAGAGTCCAGCCCACAAACCGATTCCCGAATGCACTACCGGAACATAAAACGGCTGCGCAAGATACTGCGGGTGCTGGCCAAGCACGGCTACGGCTACCTGGTGGACAAGCTGAACGCCGAGCAGCGGGCGTTGGGCCGCCTGCTGGTCAGCTTCAGCCCGGTGCGCAAGCGCCGGTTCCTCCACATGGTGGAGCCGGTGCGGCTGCGGACGGCGCTGGAGGAGCTGGGCCCGACCTTCATCAAGTTCGGCCAGGTGCTGTCCACCCGGCCCGACCTGCTGCCGCCAGAGTTCTGCCGGGAGCTGGAGAGGCTGCAGGACAGCGTGGCCGGCTGCGCCTACTGCGACATGGAGGGCGTGGTCGAGGCCGAGCTCAAGCGGCCCATCCGGGAGCTCTTCGCCGAGTTCTCGGCCGAGCCCATGGCCGCGGCCTCGCTGGCCCAGGTGCACCGGGCCCGGCTCAAGGACGGCCGGCGGGTGATAGTCAAGGTGCAGCGGCCGGGCATCGAGCAGGTGGTGGCCGGCGACCTGGACATCCTGGAGTTCCTGGCGGCCAAGGCCGAGCAGTACGTCGAGGAGAGCCGGGCATACAACCCCACCGGCATGGTGCGGGAGCTCCGCAAATCGCTGGCCCGGGAGCTGGACTTCAACCTGGAGGCCTCCAACGCCCAGCGCTTCCGGGAGATGTTCGCCGACGATCCCACCGTCCACGTCCCCGAGATCCATCTGGAGCTCTCCGGCGCCCGGGTGCTGACCATGGAGGAGATCCAGGGGATCAAGATATCGGACGTCAGGGCCCTGGAGAAGGCCGGGCTGGACAGGCGCGCCATCGCCGCCAACGGGGCCAACGCCTACCTCAAGCAGATCTTCGGCAAGGGCTTCTTCCACGCCGACCCCCACCCCGGCAACCTCTTCGTCCTGCCGGGGAACCGGGTGGTCTTCCTGGACTTCGGGATGACCGGCCGGCTGCACCCCCACGTCAAGTCCCAGATCATCAAGATCCTGATGGGCATCATCCAGGGCGACATGGCCATGATGAGCGAGGCGGCCACGGCCCTGGGCACCACCGACGAGCGCACCGATTTCCGCTCCCTGGAGCTGGAGCTGGCCGACTTCGTGGACCGAAACTACGTGTCCTCGCTCAAGGACATCCGGGTGGGGGAGAACTTCGCCCAGCTGGTGAACATCCTCACCTCGAACCGGGTGAAGCTGGCCCCGGAGCTCTTCCTGCTGGCCCGGACCCTGATGACCATCGAGGGGGTGGGCAAGAGGCTGGACCCGGAGTTCAACCTGATCGAGCTGCTGGAGCCGTTCATCAAGGAGCTGCTGCGGGAGCGGCACAGCCCGCGCAAGATCGCCAAGGACGTCCTCAAGTTCGGCAGCTGGCTGTACAACTTCATCATCGCCCTGCCCCGGGACATGCGGGAGATCGTCACCAAGGTCAAGCAGGGCAAGCTGAGGATCGAGTTCGAGCACAAGGGGCTTGAGGAGCTGATCGCCGAGCTGGACCGGGTGTCCAACCGCATCGCCTTCAGCCTGATCATCGCCGCCCTGATAATAGGCTCATCCATCATCATGCACGCCGACAAGGGCTGGAAGCTCTTCGGCCACCCCCTGCTGGGGGTGCTGGGCTACCTGTTGGCCGGGCTGCTGGGGTTGTGGCCGGCCTGGTCGATAATCCGGTCGGGCAAGCTGTGAAGCTTTTTCCCCCGCGAAGAACGCAATAATGCC
>DHHE01000017.1 GCA_002403115.1 bacterium UBP2_UBA4780
CGGATTCCTGGAGGCCTCGGTGCGCAACTACGCCGACGGGGCGGGGCGGGAGAATGTCGGTTATCTGGAGGGCTGGTATGTCAGGCCAACGTTTCGGAAAAAGGGCGTAGGAAAGGCGTTGGTCAGGGCCGCCGAGGAGTGGGCCAGGGGCCGGGGCTACAAGCACATGGGCTCGGACACCTGGATCGGCAACCGTAATAGCCACCGGGCGCACCTGGCCATGGGCTACCGGGAGGTGGGCAGGGACGTGCATTACGTGAAAAGGCTGAGACCTGCGCCAGCGAAATACGCGAAAAAACGCGAAACCCATGGAAAGGATCAATAGAATGCTTTCGGGAAAAAAAGTGAGGTTAAGGGCCTACCGCCGGGAGGACCTGCCCCTGGCCCTGGAGTTCATCAACGATCCCGAGGTCAAGACCAACCTGGTGGTGGGGATCCCCTTTCCCTTCAAGCCGGAGGAGGAGGAGAAGTGGTACGAGAGCATCTCGGCCGCCAAGCCGGAGAGCTACTCCTTCGCCATCGAGACCCTGGACGAGCCGCGCTACATAGGCGGCTGCGGGCTCAACAAGGTGGACTGGAAGAACCGGGTGGCCCAGGTGGGCATCTTCATCGGCCTGGAGCTGTTCCGCGGGCAGGGCTACGGCACCGACGCCATGAACTTGCTGCTTCGTTTCATCTTCGACCAGATGAACATGAACAAGGTGAAGCTGGAGGTCTTCTCCTTCAACGCCCGGGCCATCAAAAGCTACGAGAAGTGCGGGTTCGTCAAGGAGGGCGTCATGCGCCAGGAGCTGTTCCGCGACGGGAAGTACCACGACATCGTGACCATGGGGATACTAAGGGAGGAGTGGGAGAAAGTGCAAAGTGCAAAATGATAAAATGCGGTATTGAGAAGATAAACTCGCGTGGAACGCTGTTCGTCTTCGACGACCTGGACGGCCTGCCGACCACGGTCTACCTGATAAACGGGCCCCGGCACGTCTTCGTCGTCGACACTTTCCTGGGGCCGGAGAGCATGGAGCCGGTGCTGGCGCACATGGCGGAGCATTGCCCGGGGAAGCCCGTTGTCGTTTTCAACACCCACTACCACTGGGACCATGTCTGGGGCAATTGCGCCTTCCCGGGCGCGGCGATCGTCTCCCATTCCCTGACCAGAGCCAAGATAGCCGAGGTCGGGGCGAAGGAACTCGAGGCTTACGGCAAGTACCGGCAAGGCCGGGTGGAACTAGTCCTTCCGGGCCTCACCTACGGCTCCAGGCTTTGCTTCGAGGACGACGGGGTGGAGTTCTTCCATACTCCGGGCCACACCGAGGACTCCTCCTCCTGTTACGACCGGGTGGACGGGGTGCTCCTGGCCGGGGACAATGTCGAACTGCCGTTGCCATATCTCTACTGGGATAAACTGGGAAGATATCTGGAGACCCTGGAGGGGTATCTCAAGCTGGGGGCCAGTCGCGTCATCGCCGGGCACCATCCGCTGGTCACGGGCGACATCATCGGGGGGAACATGGAATACCTGGGGGACTTCGGGTCGGGAAAGGCGGAAAAGCACCGGGTTGGGGAGGGCAGGGACACCCACGCCCGGAACATGGCTGTTCTGGAGCGGTTGGGCAATTCGGGATGACCCCTCCCCTCCCCAAGCCTGAAAGAAAGCTGTGGGTCGAGTCTCCGGCCGGCAGCGGCCGTCACTTCCCGGTGCCGGTCCTGCTGGCCAAGGCTGGGGTGCTGGAGCTGGTGGGGGAGTGGGCCGAGGCCGAGGCCATCTTCCGCCGGGCGGCCTCGGCGGCCGCCGGCAGCGGCGACAGTGCCCTGACGATGGACACCGCCCTCAGACTGAGCCATCTGCTGATCAACCGGGGTGTCTATGCCGAGGCCTTTGGGGCGGCCGAAGAATCACACCGCACGGCCGAGTCGATGGCGGACCGGGAGCGCATGGCCGAGGCCCGGACCACCATGGCGGTGGCACTGATGCGGCAGGGAGACTACGCACGGGCGAAGGAGGTCTGCCTTCCGGCCCAAGAATACTTCGAGGAGCAGGGACATTCCAAGGGGATGTGCCGGGTCTACAACCTGCTGGGGATAATAGGCAGCCACCAGAGCCGTTACGCCGAGGCGCTGGAGTTCTACCGGAAGAAGATGGAGATCGAAAGGCGGCAGGGCGACCAGGTGGGGTTGAGCAACACCTATAATAACATCGGCGCGGTGCACGTCTACCAGGGCGACAACCGGCAGGCGCGCGAGTGCTTCGAGAAGAAGATGAGGCTGGACCAGGCCATCGGCAACCGGATGGGCTACGCGGTGGCCCTGACCAACCTGGGACTGCTTCACCAGAGGGAGGGCGACCTGGAAGCGGCCCTGGACTGCTGCCGGGAGGCCAGGCAGGTGCACCAGGAGATGGGCTCCAAGAGCGGGCTGACCGTGGTCATCAACAACATGGGCAACGTCCACAACGCCCGGGGGGAGCACCGCCAGGCCCTGGACTGCTACCGCCAGGCCCTGGAGACAGCCGAAGGGATGGGGGAGCGCAAGAGCATCGGCACCTACCACTGCAACATGGGACTGTGCCACGTGCAGTTGGGCGATAGACGGGAGGCCCTGGAGTGCTACCGCCGGGGGACGGCCATTCTCCGGGAGATGGGCCTGGGCTACGAGCTGTGTTACCACCTCTACGACTACGCCCAGCTGCAGTTCGACCTGGGGATGGCGGACCAGGCCGTGGAGACGGCGGAACAGGCCGCGGGCATGGCTTACGAGGCGGGGCGGGGCGACGTACTGTTCGATGTCCGGGTGCTGAAGGGCCGCATGGCCTACGCCGGGGACCGGACGACGGGTACGGCCGAGCTGGAGGCGCTGGCCGAAGACACGGATGATCCGGGGAAAAAGGCCGAGGTGTACCTGGAGCTGCACAAGCTTGACGGAAACCCCCGCTTCAGGGAAAAGGCCAGGAACGTGCTCGAGGAAAGCTGTCGATCGACGAAAAGCGAGGATGCCAGGAAGCGGCTCGACGAGATCGACAAGCCGGCATCCCGCCGGGAATAAATCCCGGGCTTGACCGGTAAGTAACACATATCTTCCAAAGCCATAAAGGGAGACCAACCATGAAGCGCCTTGCTCTACTGGCGTGCCTGCTGCCATTCGCCTTGGCCGTCCTGGTCTCGGCCGGCAAGCAGCCGACGCCCACCGCCTCCCTGTGGAAGCAGGTGGAGGCCGCCCAGAACAAGGGCCTGCCCCAGACGGCCGTCAAGCATGTCGACCGCATCCTGGAGATAACCCAGAGGGAGAAGCGGCACGGAGAATGGTTGAAGGCCCTGTCCCAGAAGATCAT
>DHHE01000010.1:0-3930 GCA_002403115.1 bacterium UBP2_UBA4780
CCGAGCTGGCCGACCGCCGGGTCCCGGAATACGAGCATCAGCGGCGCTGGGGTGAGGCCGGGCTGGACCTGAAGCTGGGGGGCGGGGGCCACCACATCACGGTGTCGGCCGGGCAGACCAAGGGGGGGCTGGTGTGCTCCGGGGGATTCTGCCGCTTCGAGCCGTCCTTCCGCGGGATGAAGGCCTCATGGGAGTGGAAGTTCTAGCCGGACGATCTAACGAAACAGGGATGGAGCAGAAAATGGACTTGCTATCGGGAAACAGGACCTCACCCTCGCCGCCGGGCAAACGACGCCAGGCTTGGACCGCAGCCCTGGGGATTCTGGCGGCCCTGGCCGTCGGGCTGGCGCTCAGCCTGGTGCTGGCCGGCTGCGGCAAGAGCCCGGTGGAGGCGCCGACGACCACGGTGATAACCGGGACGGCCAGCGTCACCATCTCCGGGGCCAACGGCTGGCGGGCCGATTATTCCTTCAGGTCCGGCGGCTACACCTACGGCAAGATCAGCTTGTTCTCGCCTGACCAGTCGACCAGCATATTAGAGGCCAACGGCATCCAGGAGGGCAGCGGGACCACGGCCCCGGCGGACGGCTACAGCACCTCGGCCCAGGCAATTCTGGGGCACACATATTTCATCAAGACCGACGCGGTGCCGCACTATGGCCGGCTATCGGTCATCGGCCTGAACCAGGTGGGCAAGTACACCTCGATAACGGTCAACTTCGACTGGGTGGTACAAACCGAGGGGGGGAACCGCAGCCTGCAGTAAGGCGTTTATCAATAAAACTGGAAGAGGCGGCCTTTTAGGGCCGCCTCTTTGCTTTTTGGAGAGTTAATTATTTCCTTTTCAGCTTACGCACCACCATCACCCCGGAGCGCAGGCTCTCGCTGAAGGCCTGCGAGGCCTTGTTGCCCATCAGGTCCAGCAGGGCGCCCACCGACCCGGCCCGCTCCTCGGGCAGACGAAGGGCCAGTGGCAGTATGGCCAGCCGCAACAGGGAGGACAGGGCGAACAGCAGGTGGAAGTTCACCAGGTCCAGTCCCAGGAAGCGAACATGGACGCCTCCCATCCATTTGGCCAGGGCTCCGCCGGCCAGCGAGGCCAGGAAGACGCTGAGCCCGGTGGCCACGTTCTGGACGGCCAGATAGGGCTGGCGGTCGCCCTCGGGGGCCGAGATCAGCAGCAGATTGAAGGTGGCCAGCCCGAATCCCGGCCAGAAGATGCCGGTGAGGAAGGCGTCTATCCAAATGGGCAGGTAGAAGCCGGGGCCGGCGAACAGCCAGAACAGCGGCAGGAAGAAAATGCCCAGCATGTTGAACACCAGGACAGGCTTGTTGCCCAGCCGGTCGATGACCCGGCCCCAGAGGGGCTGGACCAGCAAGTTGACCGTACCGGCGATGATGGAGTAGACGGCGATGACGCCGAGCGGCATCCCCAGGTTCTTGATCATGTGGGCCCCGAAGAAGGGTCCGGCCACCGAGGTGGCCAGGGACCAGAGGATGAAGAACCACAACAGCGGGCGGAATCCCGGGTCCCGGAAGGCCGATCCGAACATGCGGTGCACCGGGGCGGGCCTTTCCAGGGCGGCCGCGGGCTCCCATTGCCTGGCCAGGATCAGCCCCGAGACCAGGGCGCAGGCCACCGCCAGGCCGAAAATCAGGGCGAATCCGTGCTCCGGCCTCCCGGCGGCCTTGAACCAGTCGAAGGCTTTGCCCGAGGCGAAGGTGACGGCCATGGAGACCGCCCCCAGGACCGTGTTCCTCCGGCCGAAATACCTGCCCCGCTGTTCCAGGGGCACCAGGTCGGTCATCCACGAGAGCCAGCCGTTGTTGGCGGCGTTGACCAGGAGGTTGGAGAGGAGGATGACGGAGAAGAAGGCGGGCAGGCGCCAGCCGGGAAGCAGGGGAATGAAGGGCAGCACGCAGAGGGCCGTCCACAGGGCCCGGCCGGCCACGGCGGCGAAGACGACCAGCCGCCTGCGGCTGCCGGCCAGGCCCGCCCCCCAGGCGCCGGCCAGGGCTCCCAGCGAGCCGGCGGCCCCGACGGCCGAGAGCAGGCCCAGGTGGAAATCGTTGGCCCCCAGCATCAGGGCGTAGGCCGTCACCAGCGAGCTCAGGGAGACGGCGATGTGCACCGAGGCGAAGGAGCCCTCGACTATCGATACCCGCTGGCTTCGCGCCGGCTCCCCGGCGGGGAATGCTATCGGTCCTTTTTGTGCCATGATTCCGCAGAGGATACCATAAACGCTTGGCGGTTTCAAGGGGGAGGCGCGGGCGGCTTCTTGATATTTGGCCCCGGGAGGCGTATAATTAGCTATCCGCCGACAGGCGGCTTTTCACCATGAAGGCTTATCGCATACACATCAGCGGCATCGTCCAGGGGGTGGGCTTCAGGCCCTTCGTCTACCGGCTGGCGACGGGGAGGGGCCTGGCCGGCTTCGTGGAGAACGACAGCCGCGGCGTCAACATCGAGGTCGAGGGCGAGGACCAGGCGGTGGACTCCCTGCTGGGGGCCATCCCGGCCGAGCTGCCGCCGCAGGCGGCTGTCGACCGGTTGACCGCCGAGGAGATCGAGGTCCGCGGCCATTCTGGATTCTTGATTCGCGAGAGCAGCGCCGGAGCGGGCGCCACCCGCATCTCCCCCGACATCGCCGTCTGCGGCGACTGCCTGGCGGAGCTGACCGATCCGCATGACCGGCGGCACGGCTACCCGTTCATAAACTGCACCAACTGCGGGCCGCGGCTGTCCATCATCAAGTCCACCCCCTACGACCGGCCGGCCACCACCATGGCCGACTTCGCCATGTGCCCGGACTGCCTGAGGGAATACCGGGACCCGGGCGACCGGCGCTTCCACGCCCAGCCCAACGCCTGCCCGGCCTGCGGCCCCAGGGTGTGGGCCTGCGACGCCTCGGGCAAGACGGTGGCCGAGGGCGGCGGGGCGATCGAGGCCGCGGCCAGGCATGTCTCAAGCGGCGGGATCGCGGCCGTCAAGGGGCTGGGCGGGTTCCACATTTGCTGCGATGCGGACAACGGCCAGGCCGTCTCCCGTCTCAGGGAACTGAAGCGCCGGCCGGACAAGCCGCTGGCGCTGATGGCCGTTTCCCTCGAGGCCGCCCGGCGCGCCTGCCTGGTCTCGGATGCCGAGGGAAAGCTGCTGGGCTCGCCCCAGGCGCCCATCGTCCTCTGCCGGAAAGCGGAGGGCTGGGGGCCGGGCGGGGCCGTCTCACCCGGCAACAGCTATATCGGCATGATGCTGCCCTATGCGCCGCTCCAACACCTGCTCTTCCGGGCTCTGAGGGAGATCGATGACAGGCCCTGGCTCCTGGTGATGACCTCGGGCAACGCCCGGGACCTGCCGATAGAATCCGACAACCGCCAGGCCCTCGACAGGCTGGGGGACGCGGCCGGTATCTTCCTGATGCACGACCGGGACATCGAGAACCGGAACGACGACTCCATCGTTATCCAGATGAAAGGCCGAAAGGCTGAAGGCGGTAAAGGCGCCGCCCAGATCGTCAGGCATTCGCGGGGCTACGCCCCGAATCCGGTCGCCCTGCCCAAGGCGGTCGGGCCGTGCCTGGCGGTGGGCGGCCAGATGAAGAACACCTTCTGCCTGGCCGAGGGGAAGGTCGCCTACCTGAGCCAGCACATCGGCGAGGCCGACAGCCTGGAGACCATGGAGTTCCTCCGGGAGATGTACGGCAAGTACCGGAGATGGTTCAAGATCGAACCCGAAACCGTGGTCCACGACCGGCATCCCGATTACCTGACCACCCGCTGGGCGCAAAGCCTGGGCGTCAGGACGACCGCCGTCCAGCACCACCACGCACACCTGATGAGCGTCCTGGCCGACAACCGGCATCAGGGCCCGGCCATCGGGGTGATGTTCGACGGCACCGGGTACGGGACGGACGGACGGATCTGGGGGGG
>DHHE01000010.1:3955-6171 GCA_002403115.1 bacterium UBP2_UBA4780
ATCAAAAACCCCTGGCGCATCGCGGCCGCCTATGGGCGGCACCTGCTGGGCCGGGAGGCGACCGCCCGGTACAAGGGCGTTTCCGAGGAGGAGATGGAGGCCGTCATCAGGCAGACGGAGTCGGGGATCAACCTGGCCTGGACTTCGAGCCTGGGCCGCCTTTTCGACGCGGCCAGCGCCGCCCTGGGGATCTGCCCGAAGATCTCCTTCGAGGCCCAGGCGGCCATGGCCCTGGAGAGCCTGGCGGCGGAAAACTGCTCCGAACGCTACCCATACGGTATCGACCGGCCGGGGGACGGCCCGGCGATCGTCAGTCTGGGGGGTCTTTGGCGGGAGCTGACCGCCGACATCGGGCGGGGAACGGACGCCGGGAGATGCGCCGCCAGGTTCCAGAACGCCATCGTTGACATTGCCATCGCCATGTGCGATAATATAAAATTACTCACCGGATGCGAAACCGCGGCGCTTTCCGGCGGCGTTTTCCAGAACCGGTTCCTGCTGGAGCGCATCGCCGCCGGGCTCCAGTCCGGCGGATACCGGGTGCTGACGCACCGCCAGGTGCCGTCGAACGACGGCGGGCTGGCGTTGGGCCAGGTGATGGCTTTATCGCTCGAGGGGCAGGACTGATCGAGAACGCCATCAAGGTTGTGAACGGTTATATTAATTTTCCGGCAAAGCAGAAAGCCAAGACGGTATCCGAATAACGTTTTTCGATTTACGATGTGCCTAGCCATACCGGCAAAAATCGAATCAATTGACGGCGACCGGGCCGAGGCCGACATCCGCGGGCTCAAGCGGAAGATAGGCCTGGCCCTGCTGCCGGACGCCAGGGTGGGCGAGTACGTCCTGCTGCACGCCGGGTTCGCCATCCAGCGCATCGACGAGCACGAGGCCGAGGAAACCTACCGATTGCTGGAGGAAACCGGCATCACCATCTCCTGATGATGGACCTGGAGCGGTTCTCGGACCCGGGCCTGGCCGCCCGCCTGGCCGCCCGGATCGGGGTGCTGGCGGCGGCCCCGGCGGCCATCATGGAGGTGTGCGGGACGCACACCATGGCCATCGCCCGCTTCGGCATCAGGTCACTGCTTCCGCCGCAGGTAAGGTTGATCTCGGGGCCCGGCTGCCCGGTCTGCGTCACCTCGCAGGGCGACATCGACCGGATGGTGGCCATTGCCCGCCTGCCGGAGGTGGCCTTCTGCACCTTCGGCGACATGGTCCGGGTGCCGGGCTCACAGGGCAGCCTGGCCCTGGCCCGGGCCGGGGGCGCCGACGTCCGGGTGGTCTATTCCTGCCTGGACGCGGTCGACCTGGCGGCCGGCCTGCCCGGCAAAAAGATAGTATTCGCCGGGGTGGGCTTCGAGACCACCTCGCCCACCGTGGCCGCGGCGGTGCTGGAGGCCGAGAGGCGGGGCCTGGAAAACTTCCTGGTCTACCCGGCCTTCAAGCTGGTCCCCCCGGCCCTGGAGCTGGTGCTCTCCTCGCCCATGGTCCGCATCGACGGATTCCTGCTGCCGGGGCACGTCTCGGCGGTCATCGGAAGCCGGCCCTACGGATTCATAGCGACCAAGCACCGGCGGCCGGGAGTCATCGCCGGGTTCGAACCCCTGGACATCCTGGGTGCGATAGCGCTGCTTCTGGAGATGACCGGAGGCAAAGGCCCTCCAGAGATAAGAAACGGGTACGCCCGGGGCGTGCCCGAGGAGGGGAACCCCGAAGCCCTTAAGCTGTTGGAAAGGGTATTCCAGCCGGTCGATTCGGACTGGCGGGCCATCGGCAGGGTGCCCGCGTCCGGGCTGGGGATCCGCCCGGAATACGGGAGCTTCGACGCCTCGCTGGCCTTCGACCTGGAAATCGGACCGGCCCCGGAGCCGGCCGGGTGCCGCTGCGGAGAGGTGATGATGGGCGCGGTCCAGCCGGACGAGTGCGGCCTGTTCGGCGGGAACTGCACGCCGGAGAGCCCGGTGGGGCCGTGCATGGTGTCTTCCGAGGGAGCCTGCGCCGCCTGGCACAGGTACGGCTTGGGACGCGGGAATCTATAAAAAGGGCGGCGACAGTGCCATGGGAACCTTAGGCGACAAGATAACCCTGGCCCACGGATCGGGCGGGCTGCTGATGCACCGCCTGATCGCGGAGGTCTTCCGATCCAGGTTCGCCAACCCGGCGCTGGATCAGGGGGACGATGCGGCCGAACTGCGGATTACGAACCCCGGTTC
>DHHE01000010.1:6280-9145 GCA_002403115.1 bacterium UBP2_UBA4780
CCGGTGTCCGACCTGGAGCGGGTGGCCGGCTCCATGGCCCGGGCCGCCGCCGAGGCCGGCGTCACCATAGTGACCGGCGACACCAAGGTGGTGGAGCGCCAGGCCTGCGACGGTCTTTTCATCAACACCTCGGGGTTGGGCGTCATCGCCGGGTCGGCGGAGTTTTCGGGCGCGTCCGTGAGGCCGGGAGACGTCATCATCATCAGCGGAACGGTGGGCGACCACGGGGCGGCGGTGATGAACGCCAGGCTGGGGCTGGGGCTTTCGGGAGAGCTGCGCAGCGACGTCGCCCCGCTTTGGTCTCTGGCGGAAGCGATGATAAAAGCCGGCGGGGTGCGCGCCATGCGCGACCCCACCCGGGGCGGGCTGGCCACCACCCTGGGCGAGCTGGCCGGCCAGTCCGGTGTCCGCATCGAGATGGACGAGCAGGCGGTCCCGGTGCGGCCCGAGGTCAGGGCCGCCGCCGAGATGCTGGGCCTGGACGTCCTCTACCTGGCCAACGAGGGCAAGCTGGCGGCGGCGGTCGGTCCGGAGCACGCCGGAGCCGTGCTGGAGGCAATGCGGAAACATCCAAACGGCGCCGGGGCCGCGGTCATCGGGCGCGCCGTTGAAGGCCCCGGGGACGCGGTGCTGAGGACAGCCATCGGCACCAGGCGGCCGCTGCTGATGCTGGAGGGCGAGCACCTGCCGCGGATCTGCTGATCGTCCTCCCGGCCGAACCGGGAAATTCCATGACCGCCCGGATCCATGCCTGGCGCAAAACCGCGAACCCATACTTTCGGCACATCATAAAGACCATCCAAACGACTCACGGAGGCCGAACATGAGGATAGAGAACATACTCTCAAAGGACTGCATCAGGATACCGCTGGAGGGCGGCGGCAAGGAGGCGATCATCACCGAGCTGGTGGGGCTGATGTCCAAGGCCGGGATCGCGGAGAACGGACCGGAGCTGTCGGCCTCGGCCATGGAGCGCGAGGGCCTGATGTCCACCGGCATCGGCAAGGGGGTGGCCATACCGCACGGCAGGACCAAGGGGGTCAGGCGGATGGCCGGCAGCTTCGGCCTGGCCCGCCAGCCGGTGGACTTCGGCTCCCTGGACGGCCTGCCGGTGCAGATCTTCTTCTTCCTGGCCACGCCGCAGAACATCGTGGCCGACCACGTCAAGGCCCTGGCCCTGGTCTCGCGGCTCCTCAACCGGGAGGAGGTCAGGTCGAAGCTGCTTTCGGCCAAAAGCCCTGACGAAGTCCTTAAGATATTCTCAGAGGCCGAGGGAGGGGAGCAAAGGTGAGAAGGCTGGCCGCCTGGGCGCCTCCCCTGCTGTGGCTGTCCCTGATCATCGTCGCGACCTCGATCCCCAACCTGGACACCTCCGCCTATCCCAACGCCGACAAGATATTCCACCTGGCGGCCTACGCGGTGCTGGGGGTGCTGGCCGTCAGGGCGGTGCACCTGACCTGGGGGATGGGTATGGCCGCGATCCTTTGGACTGCCCTGGCCGGACTGGCGGTGGCCGCGGCCGACGAGGGCCATCAGGCCCTGGTCCCGGGTCGGACCGCATGCGCGGTCGATTTCCTGATAAACGCGGCCGGCTACGGCCTGGGGCTTTTCCTGGGGATGCTCCGTTTCAAGAAAGGTCGAAAGGTTTCCGAGACATGAAAGCGCCGCAGCTTCTATCCGGCTTCCGCGACCTGCTGCCGCAGGAGATGGCCCTGCGCCAGCGGGTGCTGGACGCCATCCGGAAGATCTTCGAGCGGCACGGGTTCGATCCCCTGGAGACCCCGTCGCTGGAATACCACGCCACCCTGACCGGCAAGGAGGGCGGGGAGTCGGAGATGCTGATGTACCATTTCCGGGACCACGGCGACCGCCAGGTGGGCCTGATCTACGACCTGACCGTGCCCCTGGCCCGGGTGATGGCCGCCCACCCCGAGATCCCCAAGCCCTTCAAGCGCTACCAGATCCAGCGGGTGTGGCGGGCGGAGAAGCCCCAGAAGGGGCGCTACCGGGAGTTCTGCCAGTGCGACTTCGACGTGGTGGGCGCGGAGTCGATGATGGCCGACGCCCAGATCATTTCGGTGCTGGCCGAGGGCGCCGCGGCCGCCGGTTTCGAACACTACAAAGTGACGGTCAACCACCGGCAGGTGCTCCAGGGCATCCTGGAGGCGGCCGGGGTGCCGCCGGAAAAGGCCAAGGACGCCATCATCGCCATCGACAAGCTGGACAAGGTGGGCGAATCCGGGGTGGCCGCCGAGCTGGAGAAGCGCGGCATCGCCGACCCGGGGGCGGTGCTGGGGGCCGTCATGGTCGGGGGCGATTCCGCTTCCATGCTTTCGGAGCTGGGGAGGATGATCGGAAGCAGCGAGGCGGGGAAAAGGGGATTGTCGGAAACCGAGGAGCTGCTGGGCCTGGTCGGCTATCTGGGGCCAAGGGTCCAATTCAGCCCCAGCCTGGCCCGGGGCCAGGGCTACTACACCGGCCCGGTCTACGAGGTCCAATTGGACTCGCCCCCCCCGACAGGGGCTTCGGTGAACACGACCCAGCAGCTCGGGGCAGGGAAGATCGGCTCCATAGCCGGCGGGGGCCGCTACGACGGTCTGATTGGCATCTTCTCCGGCACCCGGGTCCCGGCCACCGGCGCCTCGTTCGGCATCGACCGGATGACGGCCGCCCTGGCCGAGCTGGGCAAGGCGGGCGAATCCGTGGGCGCCCGGGTCCTCGTCTGCCACTTCGGGGCCGGCGCCGCCAGGGCGGCCCTGGAGGCGGCGAGCGGGATCCGCGGGGACGGTGTCAATTGCGACGTTTACGCCGGGGAGGCCGCTTTGGGCAAGCAGCTCAAATATGCGGACAAGAAGGGCTTCGCCT
>DHHE01000036.1 GCA_002403115.1 bacterium UBP2_UBA4780
AAACTTCGGCCGGTGGAGAGCAACACCGCCGGGTTCTACCTGGCCGGATGCGCCCAGGCTCCCAAGGACATCCCGGAGGCGGTGGCCCAGGCCTCGGGGACGGCGGCCAAGGTGGCGGCCCTGTTCTCCGGCGACCACCTGGAGCACGAGCCCATCGTGGCCGCGGTGGACGAGGACCTGTGCTCCGGTTGCCGCATCTGCGTCACCGCCTGCCCCTACGGGGCGCGGGAGTACGACGCCGAGAAGAAAAAGGTCAAAGTAAACGAGGTGCTTTGCGAGGGCTGCGGGGCCTGCGTGGCCGCCTGCCCCTCGGGGGCCACTTCGCAGCGCAACTACAAGGACCAGCAGATATACGAGATGATCTCGGCGGCGCTGGAGGAGTGATTTTCGCCACGGATTTTCACGGATGGCCGCGGATATGCTCCTATATCGGGAGACGACAGACCGAATCCTCAAGGGCTTCTATGAGGTCTACAACGAATTGGGAGACGGGTTTCTGGAATCAGTCTATGAAAATGCGTTGTTCCTGGTTCTCAAAGACTATGGACTGAATGTTGAAAGGCAAAAGGATATTCCGGTATTATTCCGAGGGACCAATGTTGGTGATTTCAAGGCGGATATTGTCGTTGATAGTAAAATAATTATTGAATTGAAGGCGATCCAACGACTCGACAGGATTCACGAAGCCCAGGTCATCAATTATCTAAAAGCAACAGGTATCGAGGTAGGCCTACTTTTGAATTTCGGCCCAAGGCCGGAGTTCAAAAGGATCATCTTCAACAAGGAAAGAAATCAGTGTAAATCCGTGGCAGAAAAGGGATAAGATGTTTGAACCGAAGATAGTCTGCTTCTACTGCAAGTGGTGCACCTATTCCGGGGCCGACCTGGCCGGCACCAGCCGCATGAAGTACCTGCCCAACGGGGTGGTCATCAAGACC
Source organism: bacterium UBP2_UBA4780 (assembly GCA_002403115.1). Classification (GTDB taxonomy): domain Bacteria; phylum Edwardsbacteria; class AC1; order AC1; family EtOH8; genus UBA8901. The sequence goes on from DHHE01000036.1 coordinate 939, forward strand.
ATGTGCTCCAGCCGCATAGACCCCCAGCACGTGCTGGACGCCTTCGCCAAGGGGGCCGACGGCGTGCTCATCGGCGGCTGCCACTACGGCGACTGCCACTACGTCACCGGCAACCACCAGACCTACCGCCGGGTGGAGATGCTCAAGAAGATGCTGCCGTCCTTCGGCATCGACCCGGCACGGTTCCGGCTGGAGTGGATCTCGGCGGCCGAGGCCGGGAAGCTGGTGCACGTGATCAACGAGTTCACCGAACAGATTCGCGCATTAGGATCCGGAATACCCATTGCCCGCTAAAAAACGCGAATCAGCGCGAAATTATTTTATAATGATTTTAGCGTAATTAGCGTGTTTCGCGGGAAAGAAAAGACGAGGTAATCTATGCCTGACAAGCCGAAGATAGCGATGTACTGGGCCGCCTCCTGCGGCGGCTGCGAGATCAGTCTGGCCAACCTCCACGCCAACATCCTGGCGGTGGACGCGGCCTTCCAGCTGGTCTTCTGCCCATGCCTGGTGGACGGCAAGAAGCGTGACGTCGAGGCCCTCAAGGACGGCGAGCTGCTGATCACCTTCTTCAACGGGGCCATCCGCACCGACGAGAACCAGGAGATGGCCCACCTGCTGCGCAAGAAGTCGAAGATCCTGATCGCCTACGGATCCTGCGCCTACGAGGGCTGCATCCCGGGCCTGTCCAACTTCCATTCGAAGCAGGACCATTTCAAGGCCATCTATCTCGACAATCCCAGCATCGAGAATCCGCAGAAGATCGTCCCCCAGACCGAGACCAAGGTGCCCGAGGGGACGCTCACCATCCCGGCCTTTCACGACAGGGTCCGCACCCTGGCCCAGACTGTGGACGTCGATTATTTCCTGCCGGGCTGCCCGCCGGAGTCCTTCAAGGTCTGGGAGGTGATCGATTCGGTCATCCAGGGCAAGGCCCTGCCGCCGAAGGGTACGATCATCGGGGCCGGCAAGTGCACGGTCTGCGACGAGTGCGAGAAGAAGAAGGAGGACAAGAAGATCAAGCGCCTCTACCGCACCCACGAGATCGTGCCCGACCGTGAGAAATGCCTGCTGGAGCAGGGCATCCTGTGCATGGGGCCGGCCACCCGGGACGGCTGCAAGGCCCAGTGCCCCAACAACGCGGACATGCCCTGCACCGGCTGCTACGGCCCGCCGTCCGGGGTGCGCGACCAGGGGGCCAAGATGATCGCCGCCTTGGGCACGGCATTGGACCTGGGCGACGTCAGCACGCTGTCCGAGGAGCAGGTGGCCGCCAGGGTCGAGGAGGTCATCAAGGCCATCCCGGACTACGCCGGCATGCTTTACAAGTACAGCCTGCCGGGCTCGATACTGGGGGGAAAACGTTGACCTAGACCAGAGCTTGATCCCCGAGCGGAGTCGGGATTGCTCTGGGTAAACTCCGTCGAGGGCGACTAAATAAAGGTTGTCGAGCGGACCTGTCCCGAGCATAGTCGAGGGAGTCGAGAAAACCACTAGGTGTACAAACACTATATGCCATACATGTACATTCTTGAATGTCGCGGCGGTTCCTACTACACCGGCAGCACCATCGACCTAAGAAAAAGGCTTGTTGAGCACCAGAACGGAACAGGCGCTAAATACACCCGGTCGAAGCTTCCAGTAAAACTAGTATACTGCGAGGAATACCCGCGAGTTGACGTTGCCTTCCGCCGGGAGAAGCAGGTTCAGAAATGGAGCCATGAGAAGAAGAAGGCATTGGTAACAGGGAGTGATGTTTCTCTTCGAAACTTGTCCGAATGTCGGAACATTACGCATTGTAAAAATGCTCCTGGTGGAGCTATTCGTGGTCATCGAGCGAAGGCGAGATGACCAGGGCTGTGTCTGAAAAAGGCGGTCCCCTCGACTATCCCTCGACTCCATCTCGACTCCGCTCGATGGCCACGCTCGGGGAGCACGCTCGGGGACCGGTAAGCAATAGAGGAAACGGATGAAACGCATCACCATCGACCCCATCACCCGGTTGGAGGGCCACGGCAAGATCGAGATCTTCCTGGACGAGCAGGGCGACGTGGCCAACTGCTACTTCCAGATACCGGAGCTGCGCGGATTCGAGCAGTTCTGCGTGGGCCGGCAGGCCGAGGAGATGCCGGTGATCACCAGCCGCATCTGCGGGGTGTGCCCCGAGGCCCACCTGATGGCCGCGGTCAAGGCCTGCGACCAGCTGTTCGGGGCCGAGCCGCCCCCGGCGGCCAAGAAGGTGCGGGAGCTGTTCTACTCGGCCTTCTTCGTCACCGACCACACCACCCACTTCTACGCCCTGGGCGGGCCGGACTTCATCGTGGGGCCGGAGGCGCCGGCGGCCGAGCGCAACATCCTGGGCGTGATCCACAAGGTGGGCCTGGAGACCGGGCAGAAGGTGATCGAGACCCGCCAGCGCAACCATCAGGTGATCCAAAAAGTGGGCGGCCGGGCCGTCCATCCCGTGGCCGCGCTGCCCGGCGGCTGGAGCAAGCCGATATCCGAGGAGCTGCGGAAGGAGATCGAGGAGACGGCCCTCAAGAACGTGGAGTTCGGCCTGTTCAGCCTCCAGGCCTTCGACGACATCGTGCTCAAGAACAAGGCCTACCTCGACCTGATAGTCTCGGACGTCTACCATCACAAGACCTACAACATGGGCACGGTGGACGAGAGGAACCTGGTCAACTTTTACGACGGGATGATCCGGGTGACCGACCCCGAGGGCCGGGAGTTCGCCAAGTACCCCTGCCGCGATTACGCCCAGCACATCGCCGAGCGGGTGGAGCCCTGGACCTACCTCAAGTTCCCCTACCTCAAGAACGTGGGCTGGAAGGGCCTGGTGGACGGGATGGACTCGGGCGTCTACTGCGCCACGCCGCTGTCGCGCCTCAACGCCGCCGACGGCATGGCCACACCCCTGGCCCAGGAACACTTCGAGAAGATGTACCAGACCCTGGGCAGCAAGAAAGCGAACGGCCGCTACCAGCCCGTCCACCACCGGCTGGTGACCCACTGGGCGCGTCTGATCGAGCTGCTCTACGCGGCCGAGCGGATGCTGGAGCTGGCCCGGGACCCGGAGATCACCTCGCCCGACGTCAGAAAGATACCGGAGAGGATAACGGGCGAGGGGGTGGGCTCGGTGGAGGCGCCGCGGGGGACGCTGACCCACCACTACGTCTCGGACGAGCGGGGGGTTCTGAAGAAGGTGAACCTGATCGTGGGGACCACCAACAACAACGCCCCCATCTCCATGTCGGTGAAGCGGGCGGCCGAGAGGCTGATCTCCAAGGGACAGGTGTCCGAGGGCCTGCTGAACAAGGTCGAGATGGCCTTCCGGCTGTACGACCCGTGCTTCTCCTGCGCCACCCACAGCCTGCCGGGGCACATGCCGCTGGTGGTGGACATCAGGGACAGCCGGGGCGGGCTGGTGGAGAGCCTGCGGCAGGATGGGTAAACATAATACTAGATGACTTAAAACAAAAGTCACCCTGAGCGTGTCGAAGGGTGACTTTGATTTTATAATTCATAATTGAAAAATATGCCGTCGTTCTTTAGTATTTGTTATAGCGACGAGGTGCAATAAATGAGAAGAGAGAACTTCTACGTTTACATCCTAGCATGCCATGACGGTTCGACTTATACGGGTATAACTAACGATTTGCGCAGAAGAATTATTGAACATCAGGAAGGGTTGCTCAAAGGCTGCTACACGCACAACAGACGCCCAATAACTTTGATATATTTTGAGCATTTTAAGGACCCGATGTCCGCTATATGCCGGGAAAAACAGATTAAGAAGTGGTCGCGCGGCAAGAAACTGGCCTTAGCAAAAGGCGACACAGGCCTGTTAAAGCAACTATCCAAAGCCCATGTCTCGACAAGCTCGACATGACAAGAGAAGAAGAGAATATAGCGGGCACCATCATCATCGGCCTGGGCAACCCCATCGTCTCGGACGACAGCGTCGGCGTCTGCGCAGCGAGGAGACTTGACAAGGTTAAAGAGGTTCGAGAGGTCGCAGACGTTCATGAAGTTTACGCCGGGGGCTTAAGGTTGCTCGATGTTCTGGTAGGCTACAAGCGGGCCATCATCATCGACGCCATGCAGACCGGGATTCAGCCGGGCACGGTTCGCCGGTTCGACATCTCCGACCTGCCCAAGACCCGCAACCTGGCCAGCAGCCACGACTCCGACCTGCCGACCGCGCTGGAGGCGGGCCGGAAATTGGGAATGGAACTGCCCGGGGAGATCGTCGTTTTCGGCATAGAGGCGGAGGACGTCGTCAACTTCGGCGAGAAGCTGACGCCGGCGGTGGCGCGGGGGCTGGAGGAAGTCCTGGGAAAAATCAAAAATCTCCTTTGACACAGATTATCACGGATCGTTTTCGATTCTTTGTGTAAATCCGTGCGAATCTGTGTCTAAAGCGAGGCCAGATGCGGGGGCAAAGCGATTTGCCCCTTTTCTATTGCTAAAAATGCGCAAATGAGATAAAATAATCACGAGAGACAAAACATGAAGCGCGCTCTACGGCTGTTCCTATTCCTGCTGTTGGTCTTTATCATCTGCGGCCAGAGAAAGGGAGACAGGTCAGGAAGGGGCGCGGCCGGCCCCGGCTGCCGGAACTCTTCCAAGGGAGCTTTCGTCATGCCCAAGCACATCGTCAGAACCATCCGGCTGGCCCACTGCGCCCGGGGCCCGGAGCGCTGCGCCAAGTGCCGGGAGAAGGACGAGTCCAAAATCTGCCTGCTGGACATCGAGCCGCCGGACCGGGGAATGGCGGCCAGGCGCACCATAGAGGTCGAGATCAACGGGAAAAAGGAGTGGCACGAGTTCGACGTGGTCCGTTCTTTCGCCGACGAGGCCGAGGCCAGGAGGTACGCGGAGGAAAACGGTGTCGCCGATGTGGAGCTTTCGCGATAGCGCGGATGCGCCCAGAAAGTCCCCTTTATTATTCGTTCGGCAAATAAATATAGCAAATTGTCATTCCCTCACTTCGTTGTCACTCAGTGCAAGCTTCAGAGGGAATCCAGGCCTGGATGCCCTTCTTCAAGGGCATGACACGTAGGTTTATAGACATATTTAATTGCCGGAGCAATAAGAGGGGCAGGTGTGTGTCCGAGTTATTTCCGAAGGTAAATTTACACACCCCCTGTCCCCCTCTCGAGAGGGGACGAGGTGAAAGAAGCCCGAAACTAAACCCGAACTGATTTCTATATGCAAATAGCTATCACCTTAACCTGGCTGCTCCTCCTGGCCGGCGTTCTAACGGTGCTCGGCGTCCCGCAGTCGCGGGAGGCCTTCGTCTCGCTGACCAAGGCCCATCCCTATCTCATGGGCATGGCCAAGTTCGCCCTTTTAGGCACCATGGGCGAGCTGCTTTCGTGGAAGGTGGTCTCGGGGAAATGGAAGCTGGCCGGGGTCCGGCTGTGGCAGAGGGTCATGGTCTGGGCCTTCATCGGCATTCTTTTGACCGCGGCCTTCCCGCTGTTCTCGGCCGGGGTCGAGGGGCTTTTGGAATCCGGCTATCTGCCGGGCAGTGGGGTCAACTGGCTGGCCGCCTTCTGGAAATCCTTCTTCCTGCAGGCGGTCTTCGCCTTCCCCTTCATGGTCTTTCACCGCATCACCGACACGCTCATCGAGCGCGGGAAGCTTTTCAAAAAGTGGCCGTTCATCGAGGTCTACCGGGGCATCGACTGGGACAACATGTTTCGCATCGTGGGCTGGGCCATCGTCTGGTTCTGGCTTCCGGTCCACACCGTCAACTTCATGCTGCCGCCAGAGTTCCGGGTGGTCGTGGCCGCCCTGCTGGCTATCGTCCTGGGGCTGATCCTGGGGGTGGCCAAACGGAAAGCGGTCCAAAAGGATGCTGCGGGATGACCGCCAAACGGCGCGCCGCTCAGGCCAAACCGAAAGAGATTGGAATTCCGGAGGAAGTATAATGGCGAAAGCGATACCGATGCTGATAGCCGGCAGGGAGGCGCATTCGGGCAAAACGCTCCCGGTGCTGGACAAGTATACCGGAGACGCCTTCGAGGAGGTCTCGGTGGCCGGACCGGCCGAGGTGGAACAGGCGCTGGCCGCGGCCGAGAAGTCCAGGGAGGCGATGGCGACGTTGCCGGCGCACAAGAGGTCGGAGATAATCCGCAAGGCGGCCGGGTTGCTCTGGGAGCGGCGGGAGGCGCTGGCCGGGCTTGTCGCCCGGGAGGCGGGCAAGCCCTACCGCTACGCCCGGGCCGAGGCCGAGCGGACTGTGGAAAACCTCGAGTACTGCGCCGAGGAGGCCAAGCGCATCCACGGGGAGACCATCCCGGTGGACGCCGGCAAGTCGGGCGAGGGCCGCTGGGGTTTCTATGAACGTTTCCCCATCGGGATAGTTGCGGCCATCTCGCCGTTCAACTTCCCGCTGAACCTGGCGGCCCACAAGCTCGGGCCGGCCATCGCCGCCGGCTGCCCGGTGATCTTGAAGCCGGCCTCGGCCACGCCGCTGACCGGTCTGGAGCTGGGAAAAGCATTTATCGAGGCCGGGCTGCCCGAGGGGGCGCTTTCGGTCCTGCCGGGTCCGGGGAGCGAGGTCGGCGATGTCCTGGTCACCGATCCCAGGGTGTCCAAGATCAGCTTCACCGGCAGCCGGGCGGTAGGGGAGGGGCTGATCCGAAAGGCCGGCATGAAGCGGGTGACTTTGGAGCTTGGCGGAAACTCGGCGGCGGTGGTGGACGAGGACATAGACTCCATCGACTATATAGTCAAAAGGTGCGTTCTGGGGGCCTTCTACAACCAGGGACAGGTGTGCATCTCGGTGCAGAGGATCTACGTCCATAAAAAGCACTATCAGGAATTCATAGGCAGGTTCTCCGAGGCAGCGAGAAAGCTCAGGATAGGCAACCCGGTGGAGCCGGACACGGACATCGGGCCGATGATCTCGGAGTCCGAGGCCGAGCGGGTGCAAGCCTGCGTGCAGGAGGCCTTGGACCAGGGCGCCAAAGTACTCTGCGGCCATCAGCGGCGGGGAGCGGTCTACAAGCCGACGGTGGTGATCGACGCCAGACCCGACATGAAAATAGTGAAGGACGAGATATTCGGGCCGGCGGCCGTGGTCTTTCCGGTCGATTCGTTCGAGGAGGGGGTGGCCCGATGCGACGACAGCGCCTACGGCCTGCAGGCGGGCGTATTCACCACCAACGTCGATCGGGCCCTGAAGGCGGTCCGGAAAATCAACGCCGGCGGGGTGATGATAAACGACTTCCCCTCCTACCGCGTCGACCACATGCCCTACGGCGGCAACAAGGGATCGGGCCTGGGCCGCGAGGGGGCGCGGTTCGCCATCGAGGAGATGACGACACTGAGGGCGGTGATTTTCAACATGGCCCGCAACTGAGCCGAAATAAACAGTGCGACTGCCGGACAGCATATCAAGATACCTGAGCGCGGGCTTGATAACAGACCTCGCACTGCGTCTGCGCCGCTCCCTGAGGGCCAAGCTGATCCTGACCTTCTCGGCGGTGATCATCGCCGGGGTGGCCCTGTCGGCCGCGGCCGGCATCGCCCTCATCGGCACCGCCATCCTGCGCCAGGCCCAGGACAGGGTGCGCCAGGACCTGAGCGGGCTGGTCGAGCAGTACCACAAGGAGGGGGAGCTGATCGGCTCGGCGGTGGAGCTGGCGGTCCAGGGCGTCGAGCCCGGGCTGTGGCGGGACGCGGCCGTCCGTCAGGGTCTGGCCGGACAACTGGAGAAGCTGCGTCAGGCAAAGGGGCTGGATTACCTTACCCTGGCCGACGAGAAGGGGAAGGTCATGCTCAGGGTTAGAAATCCCCAAGTCTTTGGCGACGTCTATCAGAACGATCTGGCCAAGTGGGTGCAGTGGTCCAAGAAGACGGTCATTTCCTCGGAGCGGTTCACCAGGGAGCAGCTGCTGCGCGAGGGGGGGGACATGGCCGAACGGGCCAGGGTGATGACGGTCCGCACCCCCGGATCCGTCGACCGGCCCGAGTCCGAGGAGACCAACGGCTTGGTGCTGATGGCCGCGGCCCCGGTACTCGACCCCCAGCGGCGGATCGAGGGCATCCTCTACGGCGGCATTCTGGTGAACAACACCAGCGACCTGGTGGACCGTGCCAAGCGGATACTTTACCGCGAGGAGAGCTTCCAGGGACGCGATCTGGGCGGGGTCACCATCTTCCTCGACGACTACCGGGTGGCCACCAACGTCCCCATGTCCGACGGCCGCCGGGCCCTGGGCACCCGGGTGTCGGAAGAAGTATACCGCCGGGTGATCGAGCGCGGCAGCCGGTGGACGGGACGGGCCTTCGTGGTGGAAGCCTGGAGGATAGCGGCCTACGAGCCCATCCGCGACATAAGCGGTAAGCCCATCGGCATGCTCTACGCCGGGGTGCTGGAGGCCCCGTTCACCAGGCTGCGCAACAGGATCGTGATGCTCTACCTGGCCATCGCCCTGCTGACGGTGCTGGGGCTGGCGGTGACGGCCAACCTGGCGGCCGGCCGCGTCCTGCGGCCGGTGCGGGAACTGGTGGCGGCCACCGGTGAGATCGCCCGGGGCAACCTGGAACACCGGGTGAAACCCCGCTCCGGCGACGAGATCGGCCGGCTGGGCGACTCCTTCAACCGGATGGCGGGGGAGCTCAAGCGGGCGACCGAGGGCTACCGGGAGCTCAACCAGTCGCTGGAGCAAAGGGTGAGGGACCGGACCCGGGAGCTGGATGAGGCGCGCGATCAGCTGCTGCAGACAGAGAAGCTGTCCTCGCTGGGCAAGATGGCGGCCGGCATCGCCCACGAGATCAACAACCCGCTGACCTCGATCCTCCTCAACAGCCACCTGATGGAGGAGCGGCTGCCAAAGAACAGCCGGCTCCGTGAGAACCTGGCCCTGGTGATCGGGGAGACCGAGCGCTGCAGCGCCATCGTCAAGGGGATGCTGGAGTTCGCGCGCCAGACGGTGCCCAACATGCGGCCGGTCGACCTCAACGGCGCCATCGGGAAGACCCTGCTGCTCATGGAAAGCCAGATGCTGGTCCAGCAGGTGGCGGTCAACGCCAGGCTGGACCGCTCCCTGCCCAGGGTCCCGGCCGACGAGGGCAAGCTCAGGCAGGTCTTCGCCAACATCATCCTCAACGCGGCCGACGCCATGGCCGGGGGCGGGACGCTGGACGTCGCCACCAGGCTGGACGCGGAGCGGCGGTCGGTCGAGATCTCATTCCGGGACAGCGGCGGAGGCATCCCCAGGGAGCTGCTGACCAGGGTATTCGACCCCTTCTTCAGCACCAAGGGGACCAGGGGAACCGGGCTGGGGCTGGCCATCAGTTACGGGATCATCCAGCAGCACGGAGGCGGCATCACGGCCGTCAGCGAGGAGGGGAAGGGCACCACTTTCACCATAACGCTGCCCATCGACCGTAAAAAAGCATAGACACAAGGACAAGGAGCAGGACCATGGCCAAGAAAGCCCGAATCCTGGTGGTTGACGACGAGCCCACGGTGGGCCGGAGCATCGTCAGCGCCATAGCGGACAAGGACCTGGAGGTGGAGAGCGCCCGCAGCGGCCAGGAGGCCCTGGGGCTTGACGGCAAGGACCCCTACCAGGTGGTGATCACCGACCTGATGATGCCGGGCATGGACGGCATGGAGCTGCTGGGCGAGCTCAAGAAGCGCCGGCCCGAGGCCATGGTGGTCATGATCACCGGGTTCCCCTCGGTGAAGACCGCGGTGGAGTCGGTGAAGCTGGGGGCCTTCGACTACATAACAAAGCCGTTCACCCCGGCCGAGCTGCGGGCGGTGGTGCGCCGGGCACTGGCCCGGCAGAAGATCGGGGAGGGGAAAAGGGAGATGCCCCGGACCCGGCAGGCGATATACGCCATCCCGGAGAACACCTGGGCCAGGCTGGAGCCGGACGGCAGCGTCCGGGTGGGCATGCACCCCATGTTCCTGGACACCATCGGCCACATCGGCGAGATAGAGCTTCCCCAGAAGGATGATCAGATGGCCCAGGGCCAGGCCTGCGTCCGGGTGGTGGACAGCCGGGACCGGGCGCACCGGCTGTGGTCGCCGGTCTCGGGCCGGGTGTCCCAGGTCAACGAGGCCGTCAAACACGACCTGAAGCCGCTGGCCCAGGACCCGTTCGGCGCAGGCTGGCTTTTCGCCGTCGTCCCGGAGAACCTGGATGAGGAGCTGAAGAACCTGCTGCCACTGGAGACGGAGGGGAATTGATCCGGGCCGGCCCGCGAAGCACGCCGACAAAAGTGAAACCGGAAGGGCAGATGGCCGGAAATTGGCCGGTATGCGTATAGGAATAGTCGGCGTCGGCGGCATCGGCGGGCACTTCGGGGCCAGGCTGGCCGAGCGGTACGCCCCGGAACACGAGATCGTCTTCGTGCAGCGGGGGGAACACCTGGACGCCGTCAGGGAGCACGGCCTGCGCTATGCCACCCGAGACCACGAATCCCTTGTCCGCCCGGCGCTGGCCACGGACGATCCGGCCGGCGTCGGCAGGCTCGGCCTGGCCATCCTGTGCGTCAAGAGCCGCAGCCTGGAGCCGGCTCTGGAGTCGTTGCGCCCCTGCCTGGACCAGAACTCGCTCGTTCTCACCGCGCTCAACGGGGTGGACATCGCCCGGCGCTGCCGGATGATCCTGCCCGGGCAAACCGTGCTGCCCGGCTGCATCTACCTGAGCGCCCATATCGAGTCACCCGGAGTCGTCAGGCAGGTGGGCGGGGCGGGAAAGTTCTTCTTCGGGCCCGAGGAGGGGGACGTCGAAAAGCACCGCTGGATAGAAACCCTGCTGGCCGGGGCCGGCATCAAGGCGGTCCTGGACGCGGACATCCGGGCCAGGCTATGGGAGAAGTACCTTTTCGTCGGGGCGCTGGCCACGCTGACCGCGGCCACCGGGCTTTCCATCGGCCAGTCGGTGCGGGATCCGCAGACGCGCCAGCAATTCACCGGGCTGATGCGGGAGATCATGGCCTTGGCGTCGGCCCGGGGGGTGCGGCTGGCCGAGGCGAAGATCGCGGAGAACCTGGCCCTGGCCGAGAGGATCCCTCCGGAGACAAGAACCTCCCTGCAGTTGGACGTCGAGACCGGGAAACCGGCCGAGCTGGACGTCTTCACCGA
>DHHE01000090.1:0-8769 GCA_002403115.1 bacterium UBP2_UBA4780
CGACCGGGCCTGGACCAGCCCGGTTTTCATGGACATCGTCTCCAGCACCGAGAACAAAAGCAAGGTGACCACCTGGCCGACGCCGATCAAGGAGACCGCCAGGATAGTCTATCCCCCGATGGACGGGGCCACCGGCCTCAGCGTCAGGATCTACGATCTGGCCGGCAACCTGGTCTGGTCCCGGGAGGACGCCGCCCCCGGACAGGCCGTCAGCTGGGGCGTCGATGACCGCGCCGGCCGACCGGTTCCCAACGGAGTCTACGTGCTGCTGGTGGAGCAACGGAGCCCCTCGGAAACAAAAACAATCACCGGAAAGACGATGGTGTCCCGATGAAGAACCCAACGAAACGGATCAAGAACCTCCTGGCCGCGCTGGCCCTGATGGGCCTGGCATCGCCCCTGGCCGCCCAGTACAGCCTTTACTGGGACCTGCCCACCACCCCGGGAAACCTAAGTCTGGGGATGGCCAGCTTGGCGGTGTCGCCCGAGCCGGAGGGGCTGGTCGTCAATCCGGCCTGGCTGTCCGAGGTCAGGTGGCGCACCGCCCGGGCCTCCGGGCTCCAGTGGTGGCAGGAGATCTACGCCGGGTCCTTCTCCGGCGCAGTGCCGGTCAAGCCGTTGGGCACCGCCGGCCTATCCCTGGGTTACTGGTCGTTCGGTTCCATGGCCGCTCTGGGCCCGCAGGGCGAGCCCCTGGGCAACTTCGAATCACAGTCGCTGCTCTGGGGGCTGGGGCTGGGGCGGAGGATACTGGCCGGGCTGGCCGCCGGCCTTTACCTCAAGGGATACTCCCTGATGATGCCGGAGAGAAAGGACTGGGGATGGGGCCTGGACGCGGGGGCCCAGTACCGACACCGTTTCCTGACCGGGACGCTTCTGGCCCGCAACCTCGGCCCCAGGTACCCGGTGAACAACGCCGTCAGATTCGACCTGCCGGCCTCGGTCAACCTGGGTGTGGGGGCCGGGCTGGCCGGGCAAAGGATCGTGGCCGGCCTGGTATTAACCTCGGCCAAGGGACAGAGGCCCTTTGTCTCGGCGGGGGTGGAGGTGCTGCCGGCCTCCTTCGCGGGCCTGCGTCTGGGGTACGACACCGACGACAGCAAGCCGGAACGTTCGCCGCTGGGCTTGGGCGTCTCCATGCGCACCACCGGGACCCAGGATTACTCGGTGGAGTACGGCTACCGCTCCTACGGTGTCCTGGGGGATGTTCACGCGATATCCTTGGGGATGAGCTTTTAGCCACCGGATTCCCCGATGTCCGCCGCCCCGCTGGAGCCGGCCCGCTGGGGGCCGCTTGCCCGGGCCGCCGAAGCCGTCAGGGGAAGGGCGGCCGGGGGGGCGGTCATGGTCTGGGGGCATGACGACCTCGACGGGATAACATCCACGGCCATCGTGCTCCGGGCTCTCGGCGGGCTCAATCTCAAGTCGCGATACCACATACCTCCCAGGAGCTCGGCCCGGTACGGGCTGGACCCGGAAGTCGTTCGCGCCCTTCCCGGGCAGGGGGTGGGCGTTTTGCTGACCGTCGACTGCGGGATCAGCAATTCGGCCGAGATTCGAACGGCCAAAGACCTGGGACTGACCACGGTGGTCACCGACCATCATGAGCTTCCCCGGGAACTTCCCCGGGCCGACGCCTTGGTCAACCCCAAGCTGCCGGAGGAGCCCGGACCGACGCCGGAACTGGCCGGCTGCGGGGTGGCCCTTTATCTGGCGGCCGCCCTTGAATTGCGGTCCGGGTCCGGGTGGCTCGAGCAGGACCAAGAATCCCTTTCCTGGGCGGTTTTGGGAACGGTATCCGACCGGGTGCCGCTGGTGGAAGAGAACCGGGCCATAGTCAAGATGGGACTGCCGGCCTTGGCGGACAACCCGGTGATCCGGCGGGTGGCGGAGTTCGCCGGCTTCGACCTGTCGGCCGGCCTCTCGCCCGCCATCCTGCGCCGCACCCTGGTGCCGCTGCTGTCATTTGCCGAATCAGAAGGGCCCCGGCACGAGACGGTGGAGCTTCTACGGGGCGATTTCCGCCCCCAAAGGATGGCCGAGATCCGAAACCTGCTGGAGGAGCGCGGCCGGGCACTGGAAACGCAGTTCAAACGCTTGCTGGCCGGCCTGGACCCGGGCCCGCCATACATCCTGGCAGTGGATGAAGCCCTGAGCCCGGACATGACCGGCGCCTTGGCCTCCAGGCTTCGCGACGAAACCGGCAAGCCGGCCGTGGTGGCAACCCTGAAGCACGGGCTTCTGGCCGGGGAGTGCCGGGGGATGCTGCCGTTCGACTTCGTGGAGTTTTTGGGGTCGATGGCGCACGTTTTCCTCCAGCACGGCGGGCACAAGCAGGCGGCCGGTTTCACCGTGGTTCAGGGATCCGAGGCCGAGTTCAGCCGCCTGGCGGTTCGCGAGTTCGAAGCCAGGAGGGAGATGATCCCCCGGCCCGGATCGGAGACCAGGGCGGACTACAGGTTCAAGACACTGGCCGAGGCGGCCGGGATCGCCGAAGAGCTGGCCGATCGCGCGCCGTTCGGGCCGGGCAACCCAATGCCCAAGGCACTGGTAGAGGACATAAGAATCCCTCGGGACGCACCGGGCGAAGGTTCCTGGGCGTTGCCGCAACTCATGGAATGCCGGGATAGCGGGGAACAGGCCGGTCCGCTTTCGGCATTTCTGGATGTCACCCATTCTGGGACCCTGATGATCAACCTCAAAACCGGACGGTGAGAGGAGGTTATGGCTGAGATCAAGCTGGAATCGGTCACCAAGATCTACGACAACCGGGTGGNNTCGGGCTGCGGCAAGACCACCATCCTCAGGATGATCGCGGGGCTGGAGGAGATCAGTTCCGGCAGCGTCTTCATCGACGGCCGGCTGGTGAACCAGACGCACCCCAAGGACCGCAACGTGGCCATGGTCTTCCAGAACTACGCCCTCTACCCCCACATGACGGTCTACGACAACATCTCCTTCGGCCTGCGGATGGTCCGCACCGAAAAGAAGCTGATCGCCAAAAAGGTGGGGGAGACAGCCGCCATGCTGGGCCTGTCGGATTACCTGGACCGCAAACCCAAGGCCCTGTCCGGCGGCCAGCGGCAGCGGGTGGCCCTGGCCAGGGCCATCGTCAAGTCGCCCAAGGCCTTTCTGTTCGACGAGCCGCTCTCCAACCTGGACGCCCACCTGAGGACCCAGACCCGGGCCGAGCTGAAAAAACTCCAGCAGCAGCTTGAAACCACCGCCGTCTACGTCACCCACGACCGGGTGGAGGCCATGACCCTGGGCGACCGGATCGCGGTCATGAAGGCGGGAAAACTGCAGCAGGTGGGAGAGCCCCTGGAGATCTACCACGACCCGGACAATGTATTCGTGGCCAACTTCATCGGCTCCCCCGGGATAAATCTTATCAACGGGCGCCTGGCCCGGGCCAGGGGCGGCATGGTCTTCGAGGGCGGCGGCCTGGGCATCCCGTTGCCCGGCCTTAAGCTGAGGCCGGAACCCGGTTCGCCGGCGGTGCTGGGCCTCAGGCCCGAGGACCTGGCCCTAACCACCCCGGCCAGGGGGATAAGGTGTTCGGTGGATTTGGTGGAACAGCTGGGCGGCGAGTCCCTGGTCTACGCCTCGGGCGAGGGAGGCCTGAAGCTGGTGGCCAGGACCGAGGGCAACGTCAGGCTTTCCAGGGGGGCCAATATCGGGCTGGCGCCCGATCAAAAGACGGCTCTGCTGTTCGATCCCAAGACCGAATTGAGGGTTAGGTGACCGGCTGACCCGGCTTGACAGCCCTTGCTCCGATGCCTTATAATTAACCCTGAATCAACAAAATTCAACTGAAAGCCAAGGACAGAAAGTGTCTCACCGGATAAGCAAGCACCGACTCAAGCACGACGAGTTCGCCGAGGACATGATGCGGACCGTCAACTTCGTCAAGCGCTACTCGACCGAGGTCCTGGCCGTGGCCATCGGGGTACTGGTGATCGCCGTGGGCCTGGTCTTCATCTCCCAGAACCGGTCCAAGAGCGAGCAGACGGCCGGCCTGATGCTGAACTCGGCCCACGGGGCCATGATGTCCGGCAATTTCCCCCAGGCCCAGGAGGGATACCGGGAGATCGCCACCCGGCACGGCTCCACCGCCGCCGGCCAGGAGGCCAGGATCTATCTGGGCAACATCCTGTTCCAGCAGCACGACTACCAGGGGGCCCTCAAGCAGTACCGGGAGTGCGCCAAGTCCCGGCCCAAAAACCCGTTGCTGCTGCAGGCGGCCCTTTCCGGCATCGCCGCCTGCCTGGAGCAGGAGGGGGATTTCGCCGGGGCGGCCGGTCAGTACGCCGCCATAGCCGACCGGATGCGCAAGGAGGAATACCTGGCGTCGGACGCGCTGATGAACGCCGGGCGCTGTTACGCCGAGGCCGGCCAGCCGGAGAGGGCCCGCGGTTCCTTCCAGAGGCTGATCGACGACTACCCCGGCGGCCCCCTGACGCCAGAGGCCAAGGCCGCCATCCAGATGCTGCCCGTTCTGTGACGGATCCGCCATGTCCCGGCTCAACGTGGCCATACTCTGGCACATGCACCAACCCTGCTATCGGGAGCCCGATAGCAGGGTTTTTCGACTTCCCTGGACCAGGCTCCACGGCCTGAAGGACTACCTGGACATGCCGGCCCTGGCCCTCAGGCAACCCGGTCTCAAGCTTACCTTCAACCTGGTGCCGGCCCTGCTGGAGCAGCTGGAGGCCTACGCCGACGGCTCGGCCACCGACCAGCACCTGGAGCTTTCCCGGCGAAGCCCGGAGGACCTGGCCGAGGGCGAGCGGTCCTTCCTGCTCCAGGAGTTCTTCATGGCCAACTGGGAGAACATGATCCGGCCGCATCCCAGGTACTGGGAGCTGCTGAACAAGCGCGGCCTTTACTTCCACCCGTCGGAGCTGCCGGCCCTGGCCCGGCGCTTCAGCGTTCAGGACCTGATGGACCTCCAGGTGTGGTTCAACCTGGCCTGGACCGACCCCGCCCACCTGGATAACGATCCGGCTCTGGCGGGACTGGCTTCCAAGGGCCGGGGATTCACCGGGGAGGACAAGGCCCTGCTGCTGGAGCGGCAGAACGTCATCCTGTCCTCGGTAGTCCCCATGTACCGGCGGGCCATGGAATCGGGCGCGGCCGAGCTGTGCACCTCGCCCTTCCATCACCCTATCCTCCCGCTGCTGTGCGACAGCGATGTCGCC
This sequence comes from bacterium UBP2_UBA4780, assembly GCA_002403115.1. Taxonomy (GTDB): domain Bacteria; phylum Edwardsbacteria; class AC1; order AC1; family EtOH8; genus UBA8901. Next base: position 5,202 of record DHHE01000090.1, read on the forward strand.
CGCGAATGCATGCCCCAGGCGGAGCTTCCCTCCAGGTTCTCCTATCCCGGTGACGCGAAAGGACAGGTGCGGCGGGCGCTGGATTTCATGGAATCCCGGTTCGGGTCCAGGCCCCGGGGATTATGGCCGTCCGAGGGCAGCGTCAGCCGGGAGGTGGTGGAGATGGCGGGAGGGGAGGGTCTGGAGTGGCTGGCCACCGACGAGGGGATCCTGGAAAGAAGCCTGGGCAGGCCTCTCCGGTCCAACCTCGAGCCTTCCGATCCCGGGTCCCTGTACCGCCCCTACCGCCTGGAAGGACGCGGCCCGGAGATATTCTTCCGGGACCGGATGCTATCGGACTTGATAGGCTTCACCTACGCCTCGTGGAAGCCGGGGGAGGCCGCCGCCGACCTGGTGGGCAGGCTGGAGAGGATCGCCGATTCGCTGGGCGCCGGGGCCGGCGGGCGGATCGTCCCCATCATCCTCGACGGGGAGAACGCCTGGGAATCGTACCAGGACGACGGGCGCGGCTTCCTGGAATCCCTGTACCAGCGCCTTTGCCAAAGCGCCAAGCTCGAGACCTGCACCTTCTCCCGTTTCCTGGAGTCCGGGCACGAGACCGGGACCCTGGGGCGGCTGCACCCCGGCTCGTGGATCAACGGCGATTTCGGGGTGTGGATAGGGGAGAAGGAGGACAACCGGGCCTGGGAGCTTCTGCTGGGGGCCCGCCGGACCCTGGAGGCGGCCGCGGGGAAGCTGGACAGGGAGACCCTGCTGGAGGCCGAGGAGGAGATATCGATAGCCGAGGGGAGCGACTGGTGCTGGTGGTACGGGGGCAATTTCGACAGCGAGCATCTGGCGCAGTTCGACAGGCTTTTCCGTTCGCATGTGCTGCAGGTGTACCGCCTGTTGGGAAAGGCTCCGCCAGAGGCCGCCTTGGTTCCCATTATCACCGCCGCTTCGTCAGAGCGCCTGATCAACGAGCCCATTGACGTCATCAGCCCCCTGGTGGACGGTCGCTCCACCGACTTCTTCGAATGGGCCGGGGCCGGCAAGTTGGACACCAGCATCCAGGGCGGCACCATGCACCGCAGCCAGAGCCTCATCAGGACAGTCTACTACGGTTTCGACAACCAGAGGCTTTACCTGAGGCTGGACCCGGCGTTCGAAATCGCAAGCAGCGACTATCCCGAACTGAACGTGCTGGTGGATTTCATCAAACCGGCCGCCAGGCAGATTTCCTTTCACGCCTTCAAGGGCAGGACCGAGGGAGAGGGCCCGCTCTGGGCTTTCGACAGGCTCATCGAGATATCGATACCATTTGCCGAGATTGGTGCCGGACCGTCTGAAACAGTCTACTTCTTTGTCAGGATAAGGAACGACTCCCTGGAGCTGGAAAAACACCCGGGAATCCAGGCCATCAAAGTGACCGTCCCGGACGAAAAGTACATTTTACAAAACTGGCAAGCCTAAGCACGGCAAAGGAAAAACAAGACAGGCTCAAGTAACGCATAATATATCACTATTGTTTGTTTGTCCCATAATAAATATTATGTAAACTAATTCTTTATTTAAATAGAGGGCTGACGCCCTCTATTTCTTATTTGCCGAGCAGGTCTTGGGCCGATATCAATTCGTTCCCGCATTTCTCGCAGTACCAGTTGTCCGCCCTGTTGAATGAACCGCATTTGGGGCACTTCAGCTCGCCCTCATGGCTGTCCTCTTCGGCTTCCGGTACTGCTGCTGCCGGGGCCGGCGCGATTTCGTCTAATGGCGCCGGCGCAGGTTCCACCGGTTTCATCTGAGGCTGTTCACTCAGGCTTTCGCCCAGCAGACTTGCGAACTGCTTTTCCAGCTCGTCAATCTCATTCGTCTCATCTGCCGGGGTTGGCGGCAAGGGCGCCGGTTCCGGCGGTGGTGCCGGAGCTGCTGGCTTGGGCTGCGGAAAAGCCGGCCTCTGCGTAGGAATCGCCTTGGGCTCTGGCGCCGGTTGGCGCTCGGGCGGCGGCGGTTTGTGTGCCGGCTTCGGCTCGAGCCTGTGCGGTTGTGGCGGCACATCCATTTGCGTTACATCAGGTTCTGGCTGCGGGCGGACCGCGGGTTTTGGCTGTGCTGCTGCTGGGCGGGGCGCCACGACCGGTTTTGGCGGTTCCGGAGGTGGCTGCGGAGGCTCCCGAACCATGGACGGTTTTGGCTGGGAGGCCGTCAATTTCTGGTAATTCTTTATCTTCAGATCCAAGGCCGCCAGCTTGGAATCGATCTCGGCAATCTCCTCCTCGTGCTCCTGGGTCTGTCTGGCCTTGGTCTCCTCGTCTATCTCGCCAATCACCAGCCTGAGCTCCATCTCGTCCAGGATGTCCTTGAGCTCCTGCTTGCGGAAGCCGAGGGTGTCCTGGTCCACGATGGCCTGGTTCAGGGCGTTCTCCAGATCGGCGCCCTTCTCCAGCATCATGTCCTGTATTTCCTTGATCTTGGCCATGTACTCGGAACGGACCTTGGCGTAGATCTCGGGCCTGGTCAGGCTCTTCTTTTCGTCCAGTATGGACAGGCGTTTCTCCACCGCCTCCAGAAGGGCCTGCAGTTCCTCCAAGTTCTCGTTTCCGGTGATGTTCTCTATGGCCATCGTGAAGTCCTTGAATTATTTCGCTGTTAGTTGGTGGACAGCATGAAACGCCAGGGTCTTGGCGTCCCCGGCGCCGGATTTCATGCGGAACTCGGCCGCGAACAAGGCCTCCATGGCCTCCAGATAACGCCCGTCCGTCCGTTTTCCGGCCAGCGCCACGGTCTCCGGTCTGCGCGTTCCCCAGTAGGTGCGCTTGTCGACCATCCCCTGGGGCCTTCCGGGCCGTCCGGCCAGCCCCACCTTCCACAGGTGCTCCATCTGGTAAAATAGCCCCGAGGCAAGCCTCACCGGGTCCTCTCCGGAGTCGAGCAGCCTTTGCAAAAGTCCCAGCGCCAGGCGCCTGTCCCCTTCCGACACCGCCCGGGCCAGCTCGTCGGGCGAGGCCTGGGAAGACAGACCGGCCAGTTCCTTGGCCAGCTGGCGGTCGATGCGCCGTGATATTCCGCCTTCCAGATACTGGCTCATCTTGTCCAGCTCCCGGTCCAGGACGCCCATGCTTTTGCCGGCCAGCGATGTCAGGGTTTCGGCCGCCTCCCGGTCCATCTCCAGGCCCCGCTCCCTGGCAGACGATACCAGCCACTGGAGGAGATCGGCGTCATCGGGCTGTCCGCACATCACCACCAGCGCCTTGTCCCCGGCGTCCCTCACGAGAGGGCTCTTGTCCTCCAGCTTGTGCGAGCCCAGGATCAGGCAGGTGTCCGGCGAAGGCCTGTCCAGATACCCCAGGACGGCCTTGCGGCTCTTGGTGGACAGGGCGTCTGCCTCCTTGACCACCAGTACCTGGCGCTGCTGAAACAGGCCAAGGTTAAGGCATTGTTCGACGATTCCCGGTCCGTCTATGTCGGTGGCATATAAGGTCCTGACAGCATCCCGGGAGTAGCTTTCTCCCAGGTAGGCCTTGGCTATCTCCAGGCAGGCCCTGTCCTTGAGAAACTCCTCCTCCCCTATCAGCAGGTAGGCCGGACG
>DHHE01000090.1:8840-9233 GCA_002403115.1 bacterium UBP2_UBA4780
CTCGACTCCGCTCGGGGGCCTCCAGCACTACCTAATGACCGTCATCTTCCGGGTAGCGTTGAACTCGGGGGTCACCATCCGAACCAGATAGACGCCGGCGGCCACCTTCTGGCCGTTGTCGTTGGCGCCCTTCCAGCTTATCTGGTGGTACCCGGCCCCCAGCTTGCCGTCGGCCAGGGTCTTAACCCTCTGCCCGGCGATGTTGTAGACCTCCACCCTCACCTGGCTCTCCCTGGGCAGGCCGAACTTGATGATGGTGTTGGTCCGCACCGGGTTCGGGTAGTTGTTGGCCAGGCTGAACACCGTGGGCTTGGCATCAGCAACCGGTCCACTTTCCACACCGGTGTTGAGCCAGTTCAGGATCCGGTACATCAGTTCGGCCTTGGTGTTGGT
>DHHE01000133.1 GCA_002403115.1 bacterium UBP2_UBA4780
GGCGGCTGATAACCGTCTTCGGCTGCGGCGGCGACCGCGATAAAACCAAGCGGGCGCTGATGGGCCGGGCGGTGGCCGGGCACGCCGACCTGGCCATCGTCACCTCGGACAACCCCCGCACCGAGGATCCCCAGGCCATCATCGGCGATATCCTGCCTGGCATGGCCGGATCCGAGCACGCAGTGATCGCCGACCGCCGCCAGGCCATCCGGAAAGCGGTGGAGCTGGCCGGTGAGGGGGACGCGGTGGTCATCGCCGGCAAGGGCCACGAGGACTATCAGATCGTCGGGACGAATAAAATACATTTCGACGACCGGGAGGAGGCCCGGGAGGCCCTCAAGCTGAGGACGCGGGCCTGATGGTGCCGCTCAAGCTTTCCGAGATAGCCGCCCTGGCCGGCGGCGGGCTGTCGGGGCCGGACGGCGCCGCCTCCGGGCTTTGCATAGACTCGCGAAAGGTCGGGCCCGGCGACCTGTTCGTGGCCGTCAAGGGTCCCAGGTTCGACGGGCACGACTTCATCAGGCAGGCGCTGGCGGCCGGGGCGGCCGGGGCGGTGGCTTCCGCAGGCTGGGCCGGTTCTCGAGCCGGTGGGTTCGCCACCGACGGGATCATCGCCGTGACCGACACCCTGGAGGCCCTGCACCGGTTCGCGGAAAACTACCGCTCAAGATTCGACGTCGTGATGATAGCCATCACCGGCACCAACGGCAAAACCACGACCAAGGAGATGATCGCCCAGGCGGCCGGGGCAAGCTTCGGGGTGCTGAAGAACCAGGGGAACCTCAACAACCAGTACGGCCTGCCGCTCTCCCTGGCCGGGTTGGGGCCGGAACACCAGGTGGCGGTGATGGAGCTTGGCATGAGCGGATTTGGCGAGATTGCCCTGCTCTGCCGCCTGGCCAAACCCCAGATCGGCGTCATCACCAACGTGGCCGAGGGCCACACTCAGTTCCTGGGAGACATCGGCGGCGTGGCCCGGGCCAAGGGCGAGCTGCTTGAGTGCCTGCCGCCGGATGGCACGGCGGTGCTCAATGCCGACAGCGATATCCTCATGGGTCAGGCGGCCAGGACCAAGGCCCGGGTGGTGACCTTCGGCATTGAACGGCCGGCCACGGTCAAGGCCGAATCCCTGGAGCAAAGGCCGGGCGGCGTCTCGTTCAGGATCGATGGAATGGATTTCGAACTGAACCTGGCCGGGAGGCACAACGTCTACAACGCGCTGGCGGCCGTGGCCGTCTGCGACCGGCTGGGGTTGACCCGCCGGGAGTCGAGCCGGCGCCTTTCGGAGATGCGGCCGGTGCCCATGAGGCAGGAGATCCTCAAGCTGAAAAACTGCATCCTGATAAACGACGCCTACAACGCCAATCCGGAGTCCATGAGCGCCGCCCTGGACACCCTGCGGGAGACGGCCGGGACGGGACGCAAAGTGGCGGTGCTGGCCGACATGCTGGAGCTGGGGGAGATCGGCCCGGTCCGGCACCGGGAGATAGGCGAACTGGCCGGCCGCTCAGCCGAACTGGTGGTGGCCATCGGGCCGCTGGCCGCATATATTAATGAAGGGGCCGCAGCGGCCGGCGCCGATTCCAGGCACTTCGAAGACAACGGACGGGCCATCCCGTACGTCCTGTCCGCCATCCGCCCCGGCGACACCTTGCTGGTCAAGGGCTCGAGGGGCATGAAGCTCGAGGAGATAGTCGAAGCCGTGAAGGAAAAGGACTGATGCTCTATCATCTTCTATATCCCCTGGCAGAACAGTTCCACGCCTTCAACCTGTTCCGTTACATCACCTTCAGGTCGGCTTACGCCCTGGTTACCGCCCTCCTGATCTCGTTCCTGCTGGGCCCGGCCGTCATCCGCATGCTCCGCGGGCGGCGCATCGTCGACGGGGGCCGGGAGGACGCCCCGGACCAGCACCGGGGGAAGGCCGGCACCCCGACCATGGGAGGGTTGATAATCCTGGCGGCCATCATCGTACCCACCCTGCTGTGGGCGGACCTCGGTAATCGCTATATACAAGTAGCATTATTTGCCACCGCCGGATTGGGGCTGATCGGGTTCTGCGACGACTACCTGAAGGTGGTCAGGAAGAACTCCAAGGGCCTGATCGGGCGCAAGAAACTGGCCGGGCAGTTCACGGTGGCGCTGGCGGTGGCTCTCTACCTGTGGTTCTTTCCCCTGAACCCGGAGTACGCCACCAAGACCAGCTTCCTCTTCTTCAAGAACGTCTTCATCGACCTGGCCTGGTTCTACGTGCCCTTCGTGATGCTGGTCATCGTCTTCACCTCCAATGCCGTCAACCTGACCGACGGGCTGGACGGGCTGGCCATCGGCGTCTTCCTGTTCGCCGCCGGGGCCTACGCGGTGATGTCGTATTTCACCGGGAACTTCAAGTTGGCCGAATACCTCAACATTCTGTTCATGCGAGGCTCGGGAGAGCTGACGGTGCTCTGCGCCGCAATGGTCGGGGCCTCCATGGGCTTTCTGTGGTTCAACGCCCACCCGGCCGAGGTTTTCATGGGGGACGCCGGGGCCCTGGCTCTGGGGGGGGTGATCGGCACCGTCTCGGTCCTCATCAAGCAGGAGGTCCTGTTGGGGATAGTGGGGGGGGTGTTCGTCATGGAGGCGGCCTCGGTCATACTGCAGGTGGCCTCGTTCAAAACCACCGGGAGGCGGATATTCAAGATGACGCCCATCCACCACCACTTCCAGAAGATGGGCTGGAGCGAGCAGAAGATCGTGGTCAGGTTCTGGATCATCGCCTTCATCTGCGCCCTGGTGGCCCTGTCCACCCTCAAGATCAGATAGCCGAACGATGGGTTACGAACTGCGCGGCACGAGGGCGACGGTGCTGGGCCTGGGCAGGAGCGGCCGGGCGGCTGCCGGGCTGCTGGAAAAATTGGGGGCCGCGGTGTTCGTCTCCGAGCAAGGCCGGCCGGACCGGGAGACGATGGACTGGCTGGAATCGAAAAAATACCGGCACGAGACCGGGGGGCACACGGAAAAGGCGCTGAGGGCCGACCTGCTGGTGATCAGCCCCGGGATCAGGCCCGATAGCCGGACGGCCAGTGATGCCCGTAGCGAAGGGATCGAAGTCATCGGCGAGATAGAGCTGGCATACCGGGCGGCCCAGGCCCCGATCATAGCCGTCACCGGAACCAACGGCAAATCGACCGTCACCTCGATGATAGGACACATACTCAACAACTGCGGCAGAAGGTGCCTGGTGGGAGGCAACCTGGCGCCGGGCCGCCCCCTGTGCGACCTGGCCTGGGAGGCCGGGCCGGGGGATTTAATCGCGGCCGAGGTCAGCAGCTTCCAGCTGGAGACAATTAAGGACTTTCGGGCGGCGGTGGCGGTGGTCACCAACATCACCCCGGACCATTTCGACCGGCATTCCGGCCTAGAGGCCTACGCCAGGGCCAAGGCCAGGATATTCGAGAACCAGTCGCCCGGCGACTTCGCGGTGCTGAACGCGGACGACGCCAACGTGGAGAGACACTGCAAGCCGAGAGCGAAGGTTCTGCCCTTCAGCCGCGCCCACCGGACGGCATGCGGCGCCTGGTCTGACGGCGTCAGGATGTTTTTGGCCGACAAGGGGATCGACAGCGAGATAATGCCGGCCTCGGAACTCAAGGTTCCCGGGGGGCACAACATAGAGAACGCGCTGGCCGCGTCTGCGGCCAGCGCGGCCCTGGGCTGCCAGCCCGGTGACATAGGCAACGCTTTGCGATCGTTCGCCGGGGTGCCGCACCGGCTGGAGGAGGTGGCGGTGGTGGACGGCATCCGCTACGTCAACAATTCCATGTGCACCAACCCGGCGGCCGGGGCCAGCTCGCTCCGGGCCTTCGAGGGGCCGGTGGTGGTGATCGCCGGGGGGAGGGAGAAGGGGCTGGACATGGGGCCCTATCTTGAGGAGATTGCGTCCAGGGCCAGGGCCGCGGTCCTCATCGGGGAAAGCCGGAAAGGCATGGAGCGGGCGCTGGGGGAACTGGGCTTCGTTAAAACGCGCCTGGCCGGCAGCCTGGAGGAGGCGGTGGACATGGCCGCGGCGCTGGCCGCGCCTGAGGGGACGGTCCTGTTCTCGCCGGGATGCACCAGCTTCGACATGTTCGGCGATTTCGAGAAGCGGGGCGAGGCCTTCCGGCGCCGGGTCATGGAGATGGGGAAAGAATGAGGGAACACGGGGAAATAGACCACTGGCTGCTGGCGGCCGTCATAGTCCTGGCGGTGCTGGGAGCGGCCATGAACCTGGGTTTGAGCGG
>DHHE01000128.1:0-6564 GCA_002403115.1 bacterium UBP2_UBA4780
CTACCGGCATCCGGCCGCCTTCCCCCCCAGGCCCAGCTCGTCGTAGAGCTTCCGGGCTCGCTCCACCAGCCCGTCGGCCCGGCCCTCCGCGTCCCGGCCCGATTCCCGCAGCATGGTGGCGTATGAGTGGCAGAGGTCGGCCAGGACGCGGCGCTGTCCGGCCACCTCGAAGACGGACAGCGCCTTTTCGAAGTGAGCGGCTGCTTCCTGATGCGCTCCCTCCAGTGCCCGGAGATTGCCGCAGGTCCATTCCACGTGGCCCGTCCGGACGACCGAGCCCAGCTCCTCCGCCAGTTTCCTGGCCTTTTCGGCCAGGGCCTTGGCACCGGGAAGGTCTCCGCCGGCCGCCTTCAGGTCCGCCCAGCCGGTGTACACCTCGCAAAGCGAGGCCTTATCCCCCATCCCGATGAAGATCGGCTCCACCTCGCGGAAGTGCTCCTCGGCCTGGTCGGGCCGGCCCTCCATGTGCCTGATGTTGGCCAGGTTCAGCCCGGCGATGCCCAACCCCTGCTTGAAGCCGATCTCCCGGGAGGTGTCCCGGTAGGCGGCGAACAGCTCGGCGGCCCTGCCCAGCTCGCCCCGCGCTTTGTATACCAGCCCCATGTTTCCGAAGTTCATGGCCACCGCCATCCGGTCGCCCGCCTCCTGGTTTATGTCCAGCGACTTCTGGAAGAGGTCCAGGGCCAGGTCGTACTGCCCCTGCTCCTGGTGGACGATGGCCATGTTTCCGTAGGCCGCCCCCAGTGCCTGCCTGTCGCCGATCCGGTCGGCCAGCTCCATGAAGCGGCGGTAGTATTCCAGGGCGCGGTCCAGGTTGCCCTTGCTGTAGTGCATTATACCCAGGTTGCATAACGCGGCCCCCAGCGGCTGCTTGAGTCCGTTTTCGGTGCAGATGGAGGCGCAGGTCTCGAACAGCCTGATGGCCCGGTCGTATTCGCCTTGGACATAGCATATCCCGCCCAGGCTGTTGAGCACCTTGATCCTGGCCTTGGCCATGGGAGTCCGGAACTCGCCCTTTCCCGATCCCGCCAGGTCGGCCTCGAGTATCCTGAGACCGGCCTCCCCCTCGCGCACCGCCGCCTCGGTGTCGCCCCGGATGCGCAGGATCCACGAACGCAGCACCCGGATCTCGGCCTGTTCCAGAAGCTCCTTCTCGCCCTTGGCCGGCAGATCCCCCTCGGCCGACCGCAGCAGCTCCAAGGCCCGGTCGTAACCGCCCTGCTTCTGGGCGATGTCGGCCTGCATCTTTCTGGCCCGGGCCCTGAGGACGGTGTCATCCCCGGCCTGCTGCTCCATCCTGCGGTACCAGGCGTCGGCCTCTTCCATCTCGGCCAGCAGCGAATGCAGCTCGCCCAGGGCGGCGCAGGCCCCGCAGAATTCCGCCTCCCGGCCCGGCATTTCCTCCAGGATCCCGGCCAGGCTCCGGTAGAACGAGATGGCCTCGTGGTTGGCGAAACGCTCCTTGGCCTTGCGGCCGGCCCTCCCCAGCCATTCCACCGCCTTGGCCTCGTCGTCGCTGTTGGAATAGTGGTGGGCCAGTATCTCGGCGAAGTCGTCCAGCCGTTCGGCGTAGGCCCGCTCGACGGCCCGGCCCGCCAGCCGGTGCAGCTCGCGCCGCCGCTTCTTGAGCAGGGCCTGGTAGGCCACCTCCTGGGACAGCGGGTGGCGGAAGGAGTACTCGGCCTCCGGGTCCCTGCCGGTCTCGGAGATGAAATCGAACTCCTCCAGGGTGGCCAGGTACAGGGTCAGCATCATGTCGTCCAGTCCGGACAGCGCCTCCAGCAGCCGGACCTGGAAGCTGCGCCCCAGGACCGAGGCCGTTTGCAATAATTCGCGCAGGTCGCTCTCCAGCCGGTCCAGCCTGGCGGCGATCACCGACTGGACGGTGTCCGGGATGGCCAGGGCGGAGACGTCCTCGGTCAGCCGCCAGACGCCGTGCCGGTAGGCCAGCACGCCCGAGTCGATCAGCGAGCGGACGATCTCCTCCAGGTAGAAGGGGTTGCCGCCCGATTTGGCCAGCAGCATGTCCTTGAACCCCTGCCCGATGCCGGGCACGTTGAGCAGGTTGAAGGCCAGGCTGGTTCCCGAGTCCTGGTCCAGGGGGTTGAGCACTATTTCTTTATAGCTAGTCCCCAGAGAGGCCCGGAACCCCTCCCGGGACTGCCGCCCGCCGGCGTCCCGCTCCGGCCGGGTCAGCGCCAGCATCCTCAGTGGGGCCGGCGCCGGACCGAACAGCTCCCGGAGAAACTCGGCCGTGGCCTCGTCGGCCCAATGGTGGTCGTCGACGACCAGCAGCACCGGAGTGCGCCCGGCCAGGGCCAGCAGGACCTTCTTCAGGCCCAGGTGCGTCCTGGCCCTGAGGGTCTTGGCGTCCAGGTACACCACCTTCTCGGCCATCTCGCCGGGAAGCTTGAGAGAGAACATGTGAGCCAGATAGGGGGCCACCTCCATCCAGCCGCCGGGCATCAGCTCCCGGCAGAGCCCCACGACCTTGTCCAGGACCGCCCCCGGTTCGTCCCGGTCGCCTATCCCGAAGGTCGTTTCCAGCGCCTGGAGCACCGGCCAGTAGGGCATCTTATGGCCGTACGGGAGGCAGCGGCCCTCCAGCAGGCTGATGGCGATCCCCTGGGCGGCGACCGAGTCCTTCAGTTCCGAAAGAAGCCTCGACTTGCCCAGCCCGGCCTCGCCCACCACGAAGGTGACGCCGCCCCTTCCCTGTTCCAGCTCGCGGACATCGTCCATCAGCGCCGCCAGCTCCCGGTCCCGGCCGACCATGGGCGATGACAGCCCGGCGATGCCCCGCTTGGGCTCGGGCTTCTCCCGGAGCTTCACCGGCTGGAAGACGGCGATGGGCCGGTCGAATCCCTTGGCGGTGACCTTGGGCCGGGGCCGGTACTCGAACAGGTAGCGGGTGGCGCGGAAGACCTGTTCCGAGACCAGGATATCGCCTGTCTGGGCGGCGTCCTTAAGGCGCGAGGCCAGGTTGACCGCCTCGCCCATCACCGTGTACTCCCGCTTCTCGGCCGACCCGATCTCGCCCACCACCACCGTGCCGCTGTTGATGCCGACGTGCAGGCCCACCCGGCCCTTGATCTTGAGCCGGGCGGCCAGGTCCCGGTTCACCGCGTCCAGGCGGTCGAACATTCCCAGGGCCGCCCGCACCGCCCGCTCCGGGTCGTCCTCGTGGGCGCTGGGGTGCCCGAAGACGGCCATCACCAGGTCCCCCTCGTACTTGAGGACGGTGCCATCCTCCGAGGCGATCGGCTTGTTAAGGTGCTCGAAGGAGATGTTGACCGCCTCCCGCACCTCCTCGGGATCGAGCCTGGCCGACAGGGCGGTGAAGCCCGAAAGGTCGGCGAAGAGGATGGTCAGCAGGCGGAGTTCTTCGGTCTGAGGGGTCATGTCAAATCCGTTGTTTTCTTTTTGTCCCCGAGCTCCTCCAGGGCGTGGCGGTAGACGAGCTTTGGGGTCTGGCCGTAGAGCCTGCCGAAAAGTTCCCTGGCGCTGTCCCGGGCGCCAGCGTCGCGGTCCAGCCGGTACAGCTGGAGAAATATGTCCGCCCGCTGTTCGTCCGTCTCGGCCCCGGCCATCAGGGCCCTGAGTTCGGCGGCGCCCCTGACGGGATCGGCCCGTCCCGCGGCCGCGGCCAGCAGTACCCGGGCCTCGAAAGCCGTCTCACTCCTCCCCACCAGCCGGGCCCCCTCCAACGCCTCTTGGGCGGCTTCCTCGGCCTGGCTGGCCCGACCCTGCTCCAGCCTCAGCCTGGCCAGCTGGGTCAGGTAGCCGCAGAGATAGTGGTTCAGCTGTATCTCCCGGGCGATGGCCACCGCCTCCTCCAGGCACCTCTCTGACGCCTCCAGGTCGCGATTGAGCATCTCGAGGTGGGACAGCATGCTCAGCCCGAAGCTGAGCACCGGGCGGTCGCCGAAACCGCGGGAGATGCCGACCTGCTCCAGGAAGCATCTTTCCGAGAGCCCCCGGTCTCCCAGGTTGGCGTAAACCACCCCCAGATTTACCATGGCGTAGCTGGCGTGCATCTGGTCGCCCAGCTCCCTGAAAATCTCCAGCTGGCGGTTGAAGCCCTCAAGGGCCAGCGTGAAGTCCTCCCTCTTCTCGTGGATGATGGCGATGTTGCCCACCCCGAAGGCGATGGCCTGCTTGTCGCCGACAATTTGGGCGTACTTGAGCGCCTCCTGGTAGTGCCACAGGGCCTGGTCATGCCGTCCCCTGTCCAGATGGACGTTCCCCATGTTCCCCAGGGCCATGTAGGATCTTATCAGGTCCCGGCGCTTTTCGGCCCCCTCAAGCTGCTCCCGGTAGCACTCCATGGCCTGATCGTACTCGGCCCGCTCGTAGTGCAACAGGCCGATGTGGCTCAGGGCCAGGCCGACGTCCGTCTCCATCGACATCTCCCGCGATAGCTCCAGGTACTCCCGGTAGCACTCCATGGCCTGGTCCAGCTGCGACCGGTGGTAGAGAATATTGCCCATGTGGCTCATGGCCGAGGCTATCCCCTTCTTGTCTCCGGCGGAACGGTAATAATCCAAGGAGGCCTTGGCCAGATCGATGGCCTCCTGGTGCTTCCCCCTGATGATCAGGATCGACGACAGCCTGTCCCCGGCGGAGGCTATCGCCTCCGGGCCGCCGGCCAGGCGGGCCATATCGAGGTTTTTCCGCAGCAGCCTCTCGGCCCTCTCCCAGTCGCCGACCGTGCGGCATACCTGCGCTAAATGCAAATAGACTCTCCAGGGATGGTACTCCCTTCCCCCGTCCTGGCGGATTTTCTCCGACCAGTACAGGCCGCGGCCGCCGGGCCCCGCAGTCCGGCTCATGCCCGGAGCGCCCTTTCCATGGCCTCGGCCGTTTTCCGGACCGCCCCCCTCCCGGATTCGACCGCCTGCCTGGCCCTGTTCCCGGCATCGCGCCTGGAACCGTGGTCCTCCATCCATCCAGTAAGGACCGTTCGCAGCTCTTCGGCCGAGCCGACCTGCGCCGCGCCGCCGCCTTCCAGCAGGCAGCGGGCGCTCTCGGCCGCGTTGAACATGTGCGGCCCGAAGATCACGGGGAGCCCCAGCCCGGCCGGCTCCAGGGGGTTGTGGCCGCCCACCGGAGCCAGGCTGCCGCCCACGAAGGCCATGTCCCCGGCGGCGTAGGCCGTGGTCAGCTCGCCCAGGGTGTCCCACAGCATTATCCGCCGAGCCTCCGAGAGTTTATCTTTCAGGCTTCGCCTGGCGAACTCCAATCCATTTTCTTTAAGGATTCCGGCGACCTTCACGAACCTGTCCGGGTGCCTGGGAGCTATTATCAATTTTGATTTTTGATTTTTGATTTTTGATTTTCCCAGAGCACCTTGCCAGGCCTCCAGCACCGCCTCCTCCTCGCCCTCCCGGGTGCTGCCGGCCACCAGCACCAGATCGTCGGACGCGATCCCCAGCGCCTCGCGAAGCACTGATTTCCCCTCTTTCGCCGGCGGTCCGGCCATCACGTCGTGCTTGAGGTTCCCGGCCACCATGATGTTCGCATTTACGCCGGCCAGCGACCGGAACCTGTCGGCGTCGGCCTGCGACTGGCAGGCGATCAGCGCCGCCCGGGCCAGGAGCGGGCCGAACAGAAAGCGGAGCGCCCGGTACCAGGGCAGCGACCGCTCCGAGAGCCTGGCGTTCACTAGGAACAGCGGGATCCCCTTCAGACCGCACAGCCACATGAGGTTCGGCCAGAGCTCGGTCTCGCAGACCAGGACCATCCCGGGTTTGATCCGCCCCAAGGCGCGGAGCTGGGCCCACCACAGGTCCAGGGGAAAGAAGAAGGCCCGGCCGCTTTCTCCCAGGACCAGTCGGGCGGCCTCCCGCCCGGTGCCGGTCATGGTGGACAGGGCTACGGGCTTGTCCGGCCATCGCGACCTGATCTCGGCCAGCAGAGGCCGGATCATCATCACCTCGCCCACCGAGGCCGCGTGCACCCAGACGGCCGGGCCGCGAAGCCTGGGGGTCTGGCCGCATCGCTCCCGCCACTTGGCCGAGCCCGTCAGACAGGCCGCCAGAAGGAACGGCAAGGCCGGCAGTGCCGCCATGGTCGACAATATATTGTATAGGGCCAGGCCCGGCAGCAACCCCATCACCAGCTTCCCAGGGCCTTTCTCAATTCGACGGGGGTGACCGCGGCCACCCCGAACTTTGAGATCTCGACCCCGGCCGCGTGGTTGGCCAGGACCGCCGCCTCCTCGAACCCGGCCCCGGAGGCCAACGCCAGGGTGATGGCGGCGATGACCGTGTCCCCGGCCCCGGAGACGTCGTAGACCTCGCGGGCCGCGGTCGGTATGTGCTTGATGGTCCTTCCGGGCAGGCAGAGGAACATCCCCCGCTCCCCGGCCGTGATCAGCACCGCCCCGGCCTCCAGCTTCTCCAGCAGGATCTTCCCGGCCCTGGCCAGGTCCCGGGCGTTTTTGAGCTTCAGGCCCAGGGCCCGCTCGGTCTCGTGGACGTTGGGCTTGAACAGGGTCACCCCCTTGAAATCGAGGAAGTGGTTGAACTTGGGGTCCACTGTTACTATTTTTTTATAGTGTCG
>DHHE01000128.1:6684-7028 GCA_002403115.1 bacterium UBP2_UBA4780
GCCACGATCCGGGTCTTGACCGTGGTGTGGCGGCCTTTCTCCTCGACCAGTCCGGACGTCGGGATGCCCCTGGCCGAGAGCTCCTTGGCCAGGATGTTCCGCGCCCGGTCACGGCCGGTCACCCCGACCGGCACCGCCCGGCCGCCCAGGGAGCGGATGTTCCAGGCCACGTTGGCCGCCCCGCCCAGCAGCAGCTTTTCGGAATCGACCTCGACCACCGGCACCGGGGCCTCGGGCGAGATGCGGCTGACCAGGCCGAAGAGGTACTCGTCCAGCATCAGGTCGCCCAGAACCAGGACCTTTTTACCGGCGAAGGCGCGGATGATCTGGTCGGCGCGCTTGGG
>DHHE01000128.1:7099-16354 GCA_002403115.1 bacterium UBP2_UBA4780
CGGGGGGCTCGCTTTTCCAAAGGACTTTTGCCCGGCCGGCCGGGGCCTGTTTCAGCGGACCACCACCATCCTCCTGGTGCCGCTTTGGCTCCCGGCCGTCAGTCGGTAGAAGTATACCCCGGCCGGCTGTCCGGCCGCGTTCCAGGCGACCGAGTGCCGCCCGGCCGGCTTGAGCCCTTCCTCCAGCCTGGCCACCGCCTGGCCGGCCGCGTTGTAGACCGCCAGCGTCACCTTGGCCGGGGCCGCCAGCTGGTACGATATCCGGGTGGTGCTCCGGAACGGGTTGGGGGCGTTCTGAAGCACCAAGGGCCGCCCGTCCTGTCGGCCGGGTCGGCCGCCCTCCACCCCGGTGGCGCCCAGGTAGAACTGCCTCACCGATTCGATCAGGGATGTCGAGGCCGTATATGAGCCGCCGAAGGCCTTGCCCCTCGCCCGGACATATCCGACCTGGCCCTGCGGCAGGGCCAGCCCGGTGAGCTCCCAACCGCCCGTGATCCTGGTCCCGGCCCCCAGGGCGGTCCACGAGGACATGTCCGGGGAGTACTCGAAGGCCACCTCGTAGGCCTCGGGGGAGGACTGCTCCCGCGTCCAGGTTACCGCGGTGCCGTCGCCGGACACCGCCAGCTCCTGCAGGGCCGCCTTGTCGGCGCTGAGCCGGGCGAAATAGTTCCTCGGCTGCCCGCCGATAGAGGTGAAGTTTCCGCCGACCAGCACCTTGCCGTCCGCCTGAACGGCCACGCCGTTGACGTGTGAATTCGCTCCCGCATCGAACGTGAGATCGACCGTGCCGTTCGTGTTGAGCCGGGCGATGCGGCTCCTGGCATGAACCCCGATGGAATCGAAGAAGCCGCCGATGAGTATCCCGCCGTCGGCCTGGAGGGCCATGGTTTCGACACTGCTATTAGGATCGGGATGGAAGGACGTAACCGTGCCGTTGGAGTTTAGCCGGGCCAGTCTCTTCCTTAACGCCCCGCCGATGGAGTCGAACTCGCCGCCGGCCAGTACCCTGTCGTCGGGTTGATAAGTTACGGCGTAAACCCCATAGTTTGGCTGGGGCCAGTAGCTCAAGGTCCCGTCGGCGTTCAGCCAGACCATTTTACGGCTGGCCAGACCGCAGATGCTGTCGAAGGCGCCCGCAACCACTATCCTGCCGTCGGGCAGGACGGCGATGGATGTAACATCGCTGGCGGGATTGGGGTCGAAGGCCTCGTCCAGAGTGCCTGATGCGTTCAGCCGGGCCAGAAAGCGCCTGGGCTGCCCCCCGACCGAGTCGAATCCGCCGCCCAACAGTATTTTGCCGTCAGCCTGAATTGCCAGGCAAAGCACATCCGAGGACACGTTCGGGTTGAAGGACGGGTCCGCCGTCCCGTCTTGGTTGAGCCTCGCCAGTTTCCTGATCGTCTGCCCGCCGATGCCCGAAAAGGATCCGCCGACCAGCATCTGGCCGTCGTTGAGCATGGCGATGGCATCAACGACATTATCGGGGTTCGGGAGGAAGGACCCGTCCACCGTCCCGTTGGGCAGCAACCTGGCCAGGCAGCTGCGCGCCGCTCCGCCAATGGTGGTGAATTCACCGCCCATCACTATCTTCCCGTCGGGCTGGACGGCGAAGGTATGGACACGGCCGTTCGGGTTGGGGTCGATGGTGGCGTCCAGGGTGCCGTCGGCGTGCACCCGGGCTATCCGGTTGCGGGCCTGGCCGCCCACGGTGGTGAACTGCCCCCCCAGCAGTATGCCGCCGTCCGGCTGGACGGCCAATGCCTCGACATATGAGCCGGCGTCTGGGTCGAAGCCCGTCTCCAATTCGCCAGCGGCGCTCAACCGCGCTATATAATTCCTTGTCTGGCCGCCGATGGTGGTGAAATTGCCGGACACCAGTATCCTGCCGTCGGCCTGGTTGGATATTTCGAAAACCGAGCTGTTTGCGCTGGCATTGAACATGGTGTCGACCGTGCCATCGCCATTGAGCCGGGCAAGCCGGCTCCTGGACTGGCCGCCGATGCTTGAAAAACTTCCTCCCACCAGTATCCTTCCGTCGGCCTGTTCGCGAAACGCAAAGACTGCCCCGCTCGAGTTGGGGTTGAAAGCCGCATCTACCGAGCCGTTGGCGTCAAGGCGGGCGATCCGGCTTCTGGTCTGTCCGCCTATGTAGGTGAAACTGCCGCCCACCAGTATCTTGCCGTCGGCCTGGGTCGTAATGGCATAAATCTCGCCGTTAGAATTGGGGTCGAACGTCCCGTCCACCGACCCGTCGGCGTTGAGCCTGGCGATCCGGTTCCTGGCCTGCCCGCCGATGTTGGTGAATGAACCCGTCACCAATACCTTCCCGTCGGTTTGGACGGCAATACAGGAAACTGCATAGTCAGGGTTGAGATTGATCGTGGGGTCGACCGTTCCGTCAGCATTTAGGCGCGCTATAAATTTTACAGCCTGCCCGCCGATGGAGGTGAAGGCGCCGCCCACCAGTATCCTGCCATCGGATTGCACTGCAATGCCGAAGACATTGCTGCTGGCGTTGGGGTCGAAGCCGTCCAGCGGGCTGGCGGCGCGGGCGGCCGCGGGAATCATGGCCGCCAAGGCCAGGCAGAGCAGGGCAGCATACGCTCTCTTCATGGGGGTAGCCTCCTTTATCTTAAAAATTAAGCGGTTAAGTTGCGTCGCATCAATGGCATAATGATAACTTGTTCTTCAGACTTTGTCAACAAGATTATCTTCCATCCAATTTGGTCTCAGCCGCAGCCCGGTTCCATCAAATGTTTTCCCTCCCCGGCCTTGCTAATAAAACCGGTTTATGGTATATTATGATTTGTTGCTTCGGCGGGGAAAGCTTCTCCCGCCGTTACTCCTGATGTCATTAACTTTGCTATTTATGATCAAGCAGCCCGAGGAAGCCACCGAGCGCATCTCCCTGGCCGGCATCGACCCCGTCAGCCTGCTGGGCGTCCAGGACGCCAACCTCAAGCTCATCCAGAACGCCTTCCGGGCCAAGGTATTCGCCCGGGGCGACGAGATCGTGGTCCGCGGCCGCCCCGACGAGCTGGCGGTCATCACCAACCTGCTCCTCAAGCTGCGGGAGAAGGCCGAAGCCGGCCAGGCGCTTGCCGAGCGGGACATCGGCTACGCCATCTCCGAGATGCAAAGCGGCCCCCGCCCCCAGCCTTCCGGCGACCGGCCGGGAAAACCCCTGGCCACCGGCAAACTGGTGCGGCCCAAGTCCCCGGGGCAGACCGAGTATCTCCAGGCCATCCAGGATTACGACCTGGTGATCGCCATCGGCCCGGCCGGGACCGGCAAGACCTACCTGGCGGTGGCCGCGGCGGTGGCCTCCTTGAACGAGCGCCAGGTGGAGCGGGTGATACTGTGCCGCCCGGCGGTCGAGGCCGGCGAGTCCCTGGGCTTCCTGCCCGGCGACTTCCGCGAGAAGATCGACCCCTACATGCGTCCACTCTACGACGCCCTTTACGAGATGATGTCCCCGGAGAAGGTCCACCGCTACCTGGCCAACGACATCATCGAGATCGTGCCTTTGGCCTACATGCGCGGCCGGACCCTGAACAACGCCTTCGTGATACTGGACGAGGCCCAGAACGCCACCGGCACCCAGATGAAGATGTTCCTCACCCGGCTGGGCTTCGGCTCCAAGGCGGTGGTCACCGGCGACATCACCCAGATCGACCTTGACCGGAAGGCCGGCTCCGGACTGGTGGAGGTGCAGCAGGTGCTGGACGGCGTCGACGGCATCAGGTTCATCCGCCTGGCCGAGGGCGACGTGGTCAGGCATACCCTGGTCCAGCGCATCATCAACGCCTACCAGTCGCAGAACGGCGGGGAAAAGGCCTGATGCCCCCGGATCTCCGCCCGCGCAAAAACGCAAAAACGCGGAACCGGACCGCGGAGCTTTTCGCGAGAATTCGCGTATCTGGCGGGAGGGCGAAATGGACATCTTCCTGAAAAAGATCCCCGGCCGGCTGCGGTCCCTGGCCAAGTCCCTCTGGCCGCTGGACCCCGATTCCCGGCGGGTCCACCTCTACTGGGGCAAGCGGCTGCTTATCGCCGCCGTCCTCCTGCTGGCCCTGGCCAACCTCTTCTCGCCCCTGCGCTACGACGACATCGACCTGTCGCCGGGCACGGTGTCCACCCGCGACATCTCCGCCCCCTTCGACTTCCCGGTGCTCATCCCTCCAGACTCGCTGAAGGCCATGCAGGACAGCGCCGCCTCCCGGGTGCTGGCCATCGGCTATCGGGACCCCGAGATCGACAAGCGGATGCGGGACGACCTCGACCGGTTCCTGGTCCGCCTGGCCGACCTGCGGCAATCCGACGAATACCTGGCCGTCAAGAAGAAGGCCCTGCTCTCCTGGGGCCTGGGGCTGTCCGAGACGACGGTGTCCTACCTGCTGACCGCCTACAGTCTCTACCCTTTCCAGGCCGGGCTGAGGACCGTTTGCGACCAGCTGATCCAGGCCGGCATCCTTCCCCTGGACGACCAGCAGATGCACCTTCTGGGCCCGGAGATGATGGTGCGGCAGGGCGATCAGATGGTGAGGCGCCCGGTGGCCTCGCTGGTATCGCGCCAGTCCCTGGCCCTGGCCGCCGGGATCAAGTCACGGGCGCTGCAGCCCGACTCCGAGGCCCTGGCCGAGGCCCTGGCCGAGGCCGCCGGCTCGCTTCTGGTCAGCAACGTCTACCTGGACCTGTCCGAGGTCGAGGCCGCCCGGCTCAAGGCCAGGGCCTCGGTTTCGGCCTCCCGCGAACGGGTGCGCAAGGGCGACCGCATCGTCTCCGCCTACCAGCTGGTGGACGAGGAGGCCCACCGCAAGCTGTATTCTCTAAAGGCCCGGCTCCAGGAGATGGAGCTGGCCTCCCGCGGCGGAAGCTGGTGGCGCTACCTGCTGACCCTGCTCTCGCGGCTGCTGGCCCTGGGCTTTTTCATCGGCATCCTGGTCTTCTACCTGCGGCATTTCCGCCCGGAGATCTTCGGCAGCTTCTCCTCCCTGCTCCTTCTGGCCGTCATCATACTGCTGACCATGCTGGCCAGCTGGCTGGTGCTCACCCATCCCGAGCTCCCGCCCTACCTGATACCGGCCGCGGTCGGCCCCTTGCTGGCCACCCTGCTGTTCGACATCACCCTGGGGGCGGTGATGGCGGTGACCGTCAGCCTGCTGCTGGGGGTGGTGACCTCGCTCAGCTTCCCGGTGACGGTGGTAGCCCTGGCCTCGGGCTCGGTGGCCGCCCTGGTGGTCAAGGGCATGCGGGGCCGGATGCAGTTCATCGCCACCAGCTTCGCGGCCATCGCCCTGGCCAACGTCCTGGCCATCGCCGCGGTGGAGTACCTCCGGCTCTCCCCCTTCGTCGAGATCAAGAAGGCCTTGATCCTGGGCCCGGTCAGCGCCCTGTTCTCGGTGATCCTGGCCTTGGTGCTGCTTCCCCTGCTGGAGGGCGTTTTCCGGACCACCACCGACTTCAGCCTGCTGGAGCTGGCCGATCCCGACCAGCACCTGCTGAAAAGGCTGTCCATCGAGGCGCCCGGAACCTTCCAGCACAGCATGCTGGTGGGCAACCTGGCCGAGGCCGCCGCCAAGGCCATCGGCGCCAACGGCCTCCAGGCGCGGATCATGGGCTACTACCACGACGTCGGCAAGCTGGCCAAGCCCGAGTACTTCATCGAGAACCAGTCCGGCTCGCAAAACCGCCACGACGGCCTGGCCCCCAAGATGAGCTGCCTGATCCTCTTCTCCCACGTCAAGGAGGGGCTGGCCCTGGCCAGGGCCCAGCGGCTTCCCAAGCCGCTCCAGAACGCCATCGCCCAGCACCACGGAACCGCCCTCTGCCGTTTCTTCTACCAGAAGGCCATCAGGCAGAGCGAGGGGCCGGTGCCCCCCCAGGCCGACTACCGCTACCCCGGCCCCAAGCCCCGGTCCAAGGAGACCGGAATCCTGATGCTGGCCGACGCTGTCGAGGCCACCATCCGCTCACTCAAGGACCGCAGCCCGGCCCGCATCCGGAGGATAGTGAAGGCCACCATCGTCGACCGGGCCAACGACCTGGAGCTGGACGAGACCAACCTCACCCTGCACGAGCTGAACCTGGCGGGCGAGGCCTTCGTCCCGGTGCTGCTGGCCGTCTTCCACCCGCGGATCGACTACCCCTCGGGCGACAAGGTTTCCTCTTAGGAAGATCGGGCTTTGATCCTTATAATGAATCCAGGAATCCATGATAGAGCCGGATCCGATAGAATCCGGCATGGTTGATTTGGACGTCCGACATTTGGGAACCTCTAAATAATCAATATTTGGCCTAACCGCAAAGCACCCAGAGCTTGCCCTGCCTGCCTGCCCGCCATAGGAGGGTACGCCTTCCTCCTGCGGCGGACAAGTTGGCGTGAGTTGAGCCTTGTTTAAGACTTGCGAAGGGAAGTGTAGAGGTCGCAAAGTATTGATTTAACTGTCGTTACATTTGACTCGGAATTATCTCTGCGAACTCTGCGGTTAAAAAAGGTAATAAATAGAGGTACCCATTTGATAATTCCTGCCTTCATGGCCTCCTTATAGAAAGGTTCCATGCGCATATACATCGAGCATCTCGTCCCTGAAATCATCCTTTCCGAATCCTGCTGCCGGGGGGTGATCTCCCGGGTGCTGAGGGAGGAGGGCTTCGCCGGCTACGACCTGACCCTGGTCCTGGCCGACAGCCGCTGCCTGCGCCGGCTCAATCGCCGCTTTCGCGGCCTCGACCGCCCCACCGACGTCATCGCCTTCGCCCTGCTCGAGGGAACGCCGTCTCCGGTCCCCTGCCGCCAGCTGGGCGACGTCTACATTTCCATCCCCCGGGCCCGCCGCCAGGCCCGCCAGTACCGGGTGTCCCCCGGGGAGGAGCTGGCCCGGCTGATGATCCACGGCGTCCTCCACCTGCTGGGCTACGACCACATCGGGCCCCGGCAGGCCCGCGCCATGAGGCTTCGGGAGGAATCGTATCTGGGGGCCTGCGCCCGCTTGTACCTATAAGTTATGAACGCATAGAACGGGATTTATGGAAAGCATCTGGTGGGCGGAGATCGTCTTCATCTCGGTTCTCATCCTGCTGAACGGTTTCTTCGCCGCGGCCGAGATCGCCATCATCTCGGTCCGCCGCTCCCGGCTAAAGGAGCTGGCCCACAACGGCAACAACAACGCCCGGATCATCCTCAAGCTGCTGAACGACCCCAGCCGGCTTTTCGCCGCCATCCAGATCGGGGTCACCTTCGTCGGCTTCCTGGCCTCGGCCGTGGCCGCCGTCAGCAGCTACCGCGTCCTGGCCGATGTGCTGGACAGCATACCGCTGGGGTTCGTCCAGAAAAACAGCCGGGCCATCGCCATCGCCCTGGTCACCGTCATCGTCTCCCTCTTCACCCTGGTGCTGGGCGAGCTCACCCCCAAGAACATCGCCCTGCGCTACGCCGAGCCGTTGGCCCTGGGCGTGGCCCGTTTCATGCAGTTCCTGTCGACGGCCGCCAAGCCCCTGATCTGGGTGCTGGCCAAGTCCAGCGACCTGCTGCTGGCCGCCTTCGGGATCCGCAAGGTCGCCCCGTCCGAGCACATCACCGAGGACGAGATCCGCTCCCTGCTGCGGGCCGGCCACGAGCAGGGACTGCTGGACCGCTCCGAGACCGAGATGATCCACGGCATCTTCGAGCTGGGCGACAAGACGGTGCGGGAGGTGATGGTCCCCCGGGTGGACATGGTGGCGGTGGAGGAGGCCCAGCCCCTGTCCCGGGTGGTGCGGCTGATGGAGCGGGCCGGCCACTCCCGGGTGCCGGTCTACCGCGACACCATCGACAACATCACGGGCATCGCCTACGCCACCGACGTCAACCGCTCCCTGCGCGGCGGGGCCAGGAAGGAGTGCGTCGGCGGCATCGCCCGCCAGGTCCATTTCGTCCCCGAGTCCAAGAGGCTGGACGGCCTGCTGCGGGAGTTCCAGGCCTGGAAGACCCACCTGGCGGTGGTGGTCGACGAGTACGGCGGCACCGCCGGCATGGTCACCCTGGAGGACATCCTGGAGGAGATCGTGGGCGACATCCGCGACGAGTTCGACACCGAGGAGCCGCTCTACCGCCGCCTGGACGAGCGCTCCTTCCGGGTGGACACCCGGATAAACATCGACGAGATCAACGAGGCCCTGGGCACGGATTTCCCCACCGACGGTTACGAGACATTCGGCGGCTTCATCTACGACCTGGCCGGCAAGGTGCCGTCGTCGGGAGACCGGCTCCGCTGGCCGTCGGAGGAACCGCAGTGGGAGTTCACCGTGGAGGCGGTCCGCAAGCGGCGGATAATCACGGTCCGGGCCAGGCGGCTGGCAAGGCCTCCGGTAAAGGCAAAAGGGATTCCGGCACTGGAATGATCTCCATCCGCCGGTAATCTTATCCTCGAAAAGACAAGAATCGCGGAAATCCGTGGCTGGAAAAGGCTGATGATAGACCGGGCCGAGGCCGTCGTCCTCAGGTCCCAGAACCTGGGCGAGACCAGCCGCATCGTCCACGTCTTCTCCCGCCAGCACGGCCTTGTCAAGCTGGTGGCCAGGGGCGCCCGGCGGCCCAAAAGCAGGTTCGGCGCGGCCTTCGATTCCGGCACCCTGGTCCAGGCCGTCTTCTACCGCAGCCGGGCATCCGACCTGCACACCGTCTCCGAGGCCTCCATCTCCTGGCGCCCCTCCTGCCGCGACCACTCCCTGGAGCGCACCCGGGCCATCGCCGCCGGGCTGGAGATCCCCCTGCGGGCGGCCGCCCCCGAGACCCCCATCCTGGCGCTTTATCGAAACCTCTGCTGCTTCATCCAGGGCATCGACACCTCCGTCGAGGAGGACCACCCCGGCCTGCTGCTCGACTTCGCCCTCCATTCCCTGAAAAATCTGGGCTATCATCCCGTACTGGATCGGTGCATAAGCTGCCATCGGGCCATCAGGGACCGCTCGTCCGGCTTCTCGCTGCAAAGCGGCGGACTGGCGTGCCACCGCTGCGGAAAGCTGCACCGCGACCTGGCCGCCATCAGCGTCAACCAGACGAGGTGGCTGGCAGGATGGCCCTGGGACAAGCCCTGCCCCCTGCAGCGGATCGAGAACCTGCGCCTGGTGTCGGTGCTGCTGTCGTTCCTGAACTGCCAGCTGCCGGACCGCGTCAAGCTCCGCTGCTTCCGCCTGCTGTGAAGAAAGGCCCCCGCCTGCGGCGGGGGCCTTTCTTTGAATCCCGTTTCCTCACTCGAACCAGTGGGTGTAGGC
>DHHE01000054.1:0-579 GCA_002403115.1 bacterium UBP2_UBA4780
TCAGATCTCCTTGTACTGGTCGTAGATCCCGGTCACCCGGTCCCAGCCCTTCTCGAAGGCCTCGACCACCGCCGGGTCGAAGTGGCTGCCCTTGCCCTCGCGGACGATGGTCATGGTGTCGTCCAGGGACATGGCCGGCTTGTAGACCCGCTTGTTGGACAGGGCGTCGAAGACGTCGGCCAGGGCCACGATCCGCCCCTCCACCGGGATGTCCGTTCCCTTGAGCCTGGTGGGGTAGCCGGTGCCGTCCCACTTCTCATGGTGGGTAAAGGCGATGGTCTGCGACAGCTTCATCAGCGGGACGTCGGAGCCCTTCAGTATCTCGGCCCCGATGATGCAGTGGGACTCGATGATCCTGCGCTCCACCTCGTTCAGCCGGCCGGGCTTGAGGAGCACCGCGTCCGGGATGCCCACCTTGCCCACGTCGTGCATCGGGCTGGCCAGGTGTACGATGTCGACGTGTTCGGGGGGCAGCCCCATCATCTCGGCGATGATGGCCGAGTAGTGGCTCATGCGCCGGATGTGGTTGCCGGTCTCCTTGTCCCGGTACTCGGCCGCCACCCCCAGCCGGACGATGGT
>DHHE01000054.1:655-1562 GCA_002403115.1 bacterium UBP2_UBA4780
TCGTCCGTGGCGTTGATCAGCTGCAGCACCCCGATGATGGCCCCCTCGGCGTCCTTCATCGGCAGCTGGAGCATGGACTGGGTGCGGTAGTTGGTGCGCTGGTCGAAGGAGCGGTCGAATGAGTAGGGGGCGGATTCGGGGATGGCGTAGGCGTCGGGGATGTTGAGGGCCTGGCCGGTGAGGGCCACGTAGCCGGAGAGCGACTTCTTGGTGAGCGGCACCGGGAACGGCTTGAACAGCATCTCCTCGGCCCGCTTGCCCTCGCGGCGGGCCAGGGTGTCGTTCTGGCTGACCACGAAGTCGAGGTGGTCGCCTTCGACGATGTAGAGGCTGCCGGCGTCGGCCCGGGCGAACTCCCGGGCCTGGGTGACGATCATCTCCAGCAGCTTCTCCAGGTCGCGCACCGCCGACAGGGCGATGCCTATCCTGACCAGCTTCTCCAGGGCGGTGTTGCACTGTTCCATGGTTCCTTGCCTTTTAGATATTCCGTTTTAGCGTGGGTGCTGTAGAATGCCTCTTGAGTGTAATAATTGTAGCTTTTGGACTGTTGTAAGACACAAGACCTGGATATAACTTTATGTTGTTCCCGCTTTCTCTTCAAAAGAGAAAGCTCCAAAGGCCTGCCCTGAGGTTAGCTATTATTGCGACAAACGAAGGGAGAACTGTCGCTGCACCGCTGCCCCGATGCCCCAATGCCGGCCGTCTAAAAGCATTGATCACGACCACCCTTAATCCCCTCCTTTCCCAAGGAGGGGAAGGGGAGGTCACGACAGCCTCCCCTGCCTGCGCGTAGCCCCGCCTGCCAACCGCTTATGCTAATATTATGCCCCCCTTGTGTACCGTAGCTTCAGCGGTGGCACAAGCTTTGTGCGGCGTGCAGGACTGGGTCCCGCCGTCAGCGGTGCGG
>DHHE01000054.1:1623-9664 GCA_002403115.1 bacterium UBP2_UBA4780
TCTTGGTCACAAGAAAGGAACATGGTAGAAAGATCATTGGTAATACTACTTGTACTTAACCACTATAAACCTAGAAAAACCTCTTTTTTATTCTCTACCCCGCGAAAATATGCATTCCCGCCTGCCGATACTGACATATTCAGTTGATTTAATTTCTTTTCGGCGGGCACGGTAGACCGAATCCATGACGGGCCGAGAAATTCTTTGGTGATCTTTTATTTAGCGTGATTCGCGTGTTTCGCGGGTCGGAAACCGAGCTATAAGGCGATAATCGCCAGCATGACCAGGAACCCCGCCCAGACCGCGGCCAGCAGCAGGGCCCCCGCCCGGCCCCCCAGCCTTTTCGCGACCGTGAACCTGATGCCCAGGAGGCCGTGGGTGATTATCATCAAACCGAGAGCCAGGACCGCCCACGGCCCGACGTGCAGGGCCGAGGCCAGGCCGCTCTCCTCCACACCGACCCGGCCCATGGCCCACAGCCCGGTCAGCAACTGGGCGGGCAGCAGGAAGAGCATGGCCCAGCCCAGGGCCCTGTGGATCCTGGTGAGGACGATCTGCCTCACCATCGGCGCCCTCCCGGCCGGCCCCGGTCCAAGTTGCTACTCATCCTCCTCGATCATCTCGAACATGTCCTGGGAGGCCCCGCAGTCCGGGCACACCCAGTCCAGCGGCAGATTGTCGAAGTAGGTCCCCGGCCGGATGTCGCTGTCCGGATCGCCCAGGTCGGGGTTGTACATGTAACCGCAGACTGTGCAGCGCCAGATCATGTCAGGATCCTCGCTATTGGTTTCCGCTGATTATTCCCGCTCGATGGCCGCCAGGATCTCCTCCCTGGTCATCAGCCGGTCCAGGTGCATCAGGTAGATGTCGCGGTCGCCGCCGCGGTTGGAGTCGTAGAGCAGGCGCTTTCCGTCCGGGGAGAAGCCGAAGCCGAACTCCTGGGACGGGCTGGCCGTCAGCCTGACGGAGGCGCCGTCCCTGACCCGCAGCAGGTACAGCTCGTCGTTCCCCTCGCGCGACGAGGTGAAGAGCAGATGCTCGCCGTCCGGGGAGAGCACGGTCGGCAGGCCGGCCCGGAACGGCGGGCAGGCCAGGGCCTGCTTGGGCCCGCCCTCGGCCGGGGCGGTGAACAGCGCCACCTGGTTCTCCCTCTCCTCCTGCACCAGCAACCGGTCCCGGCGCACCGAGAAGTGGATCTTGTTGAGGTCGTCATCGAATACCCGGTGCAGGCCCCGCTCCCGGCCGCTGCCCGCCCCCAGGACGTCGGCCGAGTAGATGCGGTACTTGTCCTCGCGGTCCGAGATGAACAGCACCCGTCCGCCGTCAGGCGAGAAGGCCGGCAGCCCGTCCTCTCCCGGATGATGGGTCAGGCGGCGCTGGGCGGACGTCCCCAGGTCCAGGAGATAGATCTCGTCGTTGCCGTCGCGGTCGGAGACGAAGGCCAGCGTCCGGCCGTCGGGGGAGAAGGAGGGCGCGTAATCGACGCCCCGGTTGTCGGTCAGGCGCCGCTGGCCGCCGCCGTCGGCCTCCATCAGGTATATCTCGGTGTTGCCGTCGCGCTTGGAGCTGAAGGCGATCATGGCGCCGTCGGCCGAGATGGCCGGGAAGGCGTCGTTGCCGCGGGCCGAGGTCAGCCGTGACGAGGGATACGGCTCCAGCCCCAGGTAGCCGGCCGTCTTCTGCCTGAGGAAGCGGTCGTCGGCCAGGTCCGGGCTCAGCTTGCACAGAATCCGGTACTGCCTGAGGGCCGGCCCGGCCGAATCGCTCCGGCAATAGGCCAGGGCCAGGCCGTGGTGGGCCCGGGCGTCCCGGGGTGCGGCGTTGATCGCCTGGCTGAACTGCTGGACGGCCCGCTCCAGGTCGCCCAGCTCCAGGAACTCGTGGCCCTTCCCGATGTGCCGGTCGCGCCCGCAGGCGGCCAGGGCCGGCAGCAGCAGCCATATCCAATTCCGCCAGGGCCTCATTTTCCAGGTTTCCTCGTTTTCTTGGCTGGCGCCTTCTTGGCCGCCGCCTTGGCCGGCGCCCGGAGCTGTTCCCAGTCGAACAGGGCCAGCAGGTTTTCCGACGCGGTGTACGTCAATATCTGCCTTTCCAGCACCATCTGGTTGTAGAGCCGCATCTCCTCCAGGTTCTTCCGGCTCAGGGCCGCAAGCTGGGGCCTCAGGGCTTCCAGCAGCCGGGCGGCGCGAAGGAGGCGGCCGTTGAGCTCGTCCAGCTCGGCCTGGTGTCTGGACCGGGCCAGGGAGTTTCCGCTGATCTGCCTCTCGATGCGGTCGATCTCCCCCGCCGCCTCACGGTGGTCGGCCAGGGCCCGGACGGCCTGCGACTCCGACTGGATGAAGGCCACCTGGGTAAGCAGGCTTGAGTCCATCCTGGCCAGGAAGTCCTGGTGCTTGGGAAGGTTGCCCATGGCCGCCAGCTCCTGGCGCATCAGCTGGCCGCGCTTGACTATGTCCCCGTATTTCGCCAGGCTTGCCGCCAGCCTGTCCGCCGGCGAGGACTTGATCTCGGCCCGAAGCCGGGAGATCTCCTGGGTGAGGACATAGTAATTAAGGGCCGCCGGCATGATGCTCTGGGAGACCACCTTCTCGGTCTTGGAGCAGCCAGCCAGGGCCAGGCTCGCCAGAGCCAGGGCCGCAATCCTGACGGTTGTGCCTGTCATGTGTCGCCGTCCTTCATGATTGGATTTTATTCGCCGGCAGCCAAAAACCGACAATAAATTATCGGAAAACGATTGCCCTTTACTTTATGCTGCCATTTGTTTTATAATGGTTAACAATAGCATGAATGCCAGTTGATGTCAAGAACGATATATCTGATTTCCGACGCCCATCTGGGCGCCGGCAGCCCCGAGCAGGAGGCCAGGAAGCTTCGGATGCTGGCCGCCCTTTTCCGCCGGGTGGCCGATGAAAAGGCCTCGCTGGCGGTGCTGGGCGACCTGTTCGACTTCTGGTTCGAGTACCGCAGCGTAGTCCAGATCGAGCATCTCGAGGCCGTCCGCCTGCTGGAGGACCTCCGTTCCCGGGGCTGCCGGATCTCGATGGTGGCCGGCAACCACGACTTCTGGCTGGGCGACTTCATCCGCCGCCGACTGGGCATCGAGGTGGCCATGGATCGCCTGGTCGTGGAGCAGGACGGCCGCCGCGTCCTCCTGGCCCACGGCGACGGCCTGGGGCCGGGGGACCTGGGCTACAAGCTCCTCAAGGCCGTGCTGCGGTTCCCGGCCAACATCTGGCTCTACCGCCTGCTGCATCCCGACCTGGGCATACCGCTGGCCAAGTGGTTCTCCCGGATATCGCGCGACCACTTCACCAAGGACCGCTGCCTCAAGGGCGACCCCCTGTGGCAGGCCGCCCGGGAGAAATTCCGCCAGGGTTTCGACGCCGTGGTTCTGGGCCACGTCCACCTCCCGTCGCTGCGCCAGGAGGAAGGGAAGACCTACTGCAACCTGGGGGATTTCATCACCCATTTCACCTACGGAAGGCTGCGGGGCGGGATGTTGACCCTGGAGCGGATGGAAGAGGACATCACAACATAAAGGAGCCTAAAAATGCCGGCCATCAAGACGATCTTCGCCCGGGAGATCCTGGATTCCCGGGGAAACCCCACCGTGGAGGTGGACTGCCTGCTGTCCGACGGCAGCCGGGGGCGGGCGGCCGTGCCCTCGGGCGCCTCCACCGGCGTCCACGAGGCCCTGGAGCTGCGCGACGGAGACAAGAAGCGCTACGGGGGCAAGGGCGTGCTCAAGGCGGTGGATAACGCCAACGGCCTTATCGGCCCGGCCCTGGCCGGCCGGGAGGCCGGCGACCAGAAGGCGGTGGATCAGGCCATGCTGGAGCTGGACGGAACGCCCAACAAGTCCAAGCTGGGCGCCAACGCCATCCTGGGAGTCAGCCTGGCGGTGGCCCGGGCCGCGGCAGCCGCCGCCGGCCAGCCCCTCTACCGCTACCTGGGCGGCCCTGACGCCGCGGTCATGCCGGTTCCCATGTTCAACATTATGAACGGCGGGGCGCACGCCAACTGGCAGGGAACCGACCTCCAGGAGTTCATGATCGCCCCCCTGGGCGCCCCGAATTTCCGCGAGGCCCTGCGCTGGGGAGCCGAGACCTACCACGCCCTCAAGGGCGTCCTCAAGGAAAAGGGCTATTCCACCGGGGTGGGCGATGAGGGCGGATTCGCCCCGGCCCTCAAGACCAACGCCGAGGCCCTGGACCTGATCGTCCTGGCCATCGAGAAGGCCGGCTACCGGCCGGGCGAGCAGATCTCCCTGGCCTTGGACCCGGCCTCCAGCGGTTTCTACGAGGACGGGCAGTACCACCTGAGGACCGAGGGCCGGAAGATCAGCTCGGCCCAGATGGTGGACATGTACGACCAGTGGTCGAGGAAGTACCCCATCATAGTGCTGGAGGACGGCCTGGCCGAGGACGACTGGGACGGATGGAAGCTGCTGTACCAGAAGCTGGGCGAAAGGATGGAACTGGTGGGCGACGACCTGTTCGTCACCAACGTCAAGCGCATCGCCAAGGGGATCGAGGAGAAGGTGGCCAACGCCGTCCTCATCAAGCTCAACCAGATCGGGAGCGTCACCGAGACGGTGGCCGCCATCGACATGGCCTACCGGGCGGGCTGGGGGGCCATGGTCTCCCACCGCAGCGGCGAGACGGTCGACAGCTTCATCGCCGACTTCACCGTGGCCATGAAGACCGGACACCTCAAGACCGGGGCCCCCTGCCGGGGAGAGCGTGTGGAGAAGTACAACCAGCTGATGCGGATCGAGGAGGAGCTGGGCTCCCGGGCGGGTTACGCCGGGCGCTCGGCCTTCAAGATCTGATGACGGATGGACCCGGGAAACAGTAGACAAGTGCCCGGAGGGGGATGATGCCTGCCGGCGGCCGGGCGCGGGGAAGGCGGAGAAGGCTCCTGGCGGCGGTGATGCTGGGGGCCCTGGCCGCTTTTTTGGTGATCTTCGGCACCGGCCCCTACGGCTGGATCAACATGGTCCGGGTCAACCGCCAGCAGGCCCGGCTCCGCCGTGAGCTGATGGTGAACATGGCCCGCAACGAGCTGCTGAGACGGGAGATCAAGAGGATGAAGGAGGACAGCCTCTACCTGGAGACCAAGGCCAGGGAGAGGTACGGCCTGGTCAAGCCCGGCGAAACCTCGTACCGCTTCTACCCGGCCGATTCGCTCAAGAGCAGGCCGTAAGGCCGGCCCCGAAGCCCTGACATCAGCATTAAGCTGTCACATTCGTCCACAAAGCACTTGACATGCCGCCGGCCGTATGGTAATATTATTATGATTGACGTCGCGGGGTGGAGCAGCCTGGTAGCTCGTTGGGCCCATAACCCAAAGGTCGGAGGTTCAAATCCTCCCCCCGCTACCAATAAAAGTGATAAGGGACGAGAGAAAAGGGATAAGGCCCTTAGTAATTCGTCTCTTTTTAATTACAAGGTTCCCGGGTGAAGCATTTCACCGAACTCCTTGTGTGGCAGAAGGCCCACCGACTTTTTCTCGACCTGGCTAAAGATGTCGCCTCGCTGCCCAAGACGCCGGTAAATCGCATATTAACGGACCAAATCCTGCGGAGCTCGTCTTCAATAAGCGACAACATCTCCGAGGGCTTCTCTTCGTTGTCCACCAGGGAGTACATCCATTATCTCGGTATTTCCAGAAAGTCTGGCAGTGAGACGGAAAATCACCTGTATCAGTTCAGAGATCTTTCTCTTATGCCGGTTTCTGTTGTTGAAGAACGTTTGCGGCAGATTATCGAAGTGAACAGGATGTTGATGGGCCTGATTAAATCCTTGCGCAAAGGGACGAAATAACGCCGACTCTGCCCTTTTACCTTTTCCCTAACCACTTTATCGGCGGCGTAGCTCAGCTGGTTAGAGCAGCGGAATCATAATCCGCGTGTCCGGGGTTCAAGTCCCTGCGCCGCTACCATAACATTTAAAGCCAGCTTAACGCTGGCTTTTTTGCGGGGTTCTGCGCCGGCANNGGCAGGCATGCATGGTGGTAGGCGACGGCGCATCCGCCGCAGGCGGAAAGTCCCTGCGCCGCTGTCATTCACGTTGATTTTCTTGGAACATCTTTGAGACAAGTCAAAAAGCTGGAGCGTTCTTCGCCCCAGCTTATTCGTTTTCCTATTGGATTTTGGTATTAGCCTACATCCCCCCCAGCCGGTAGTCCCTTATCTTGGCCTTCTTCTGCACCGTCTCGAACCAGCGCTGGATGGCCTCGTTCTGCTTCTTGCTCATCAGCTCCTCGTGCAGCTTCGGCGCCGCCTGGACGAACAGGGCCTGGTCGGCCGGCTGCCGGCGGTCCACCCGCATGACATAGGCGCCCTGGTCGGTGACCACCGGCTGGCTGACCGCCCCCACCGGCAGAGCGAAGGCCTGGGCGAAGAATTCATTTTTGGTGCCCACCTTGGGCACGAAGTCCTCCCGGCTGAAGCTGGCCGTGTCCAGCGGTATCCCGGCCTGCCTGGCGGCGGCCTCCAGGCTGCCGGCCTGGTCCACCAGTGCCCTCAGTTCGGCCGCCTTCTTCCCGGCCTGCTCCTTGGCCCGCTCCCGCAGCAGGATCATGGAGATGTTGCGCTCCACATCGGCCAGCGGCTGCACCCCCTCCTTGCGGCGCTCGGTCAGCTGGGCCACCAGGTAGAACTGGCGGTTGTCCAGCACCGGGCTCAGCGAACCCACGTCCTCCTCGAACGCGAAGTTGACCACCTCCGGAGCCGAGCCCAGGCCGGGCACGTAGTGGCCGCGGCTGAAGAAGCTGGTGGGGACGGCGTTCAGTTCCTGGACCTGGGCCGCGGCCTCGAAACCCTGGTCCCGGGCCAGCTCGGCGAAGGCCTCGGCCCTGGTGCGGATGTCAGACAGGGTCTCCTCGGACGGCTTGATCTGCAGAAGGATGTGCCTGGCCTTGACCATCGGCTTTCCCTGCTCGGTCCTGGCCGAGTCCACCCTGACGATATGCCAGCCGAAATCCGTCTTGAACGGCCGGGACATCTGGCCGGGCCTCAGGCTGAAGGCCGCCGAGTCGAAGCTGGGCACCATCTGTCCCCGTCCGAACCAGCCCAGGTCCCCACCCTTGCCGACCGAGCCCGGGTCCTCGGAGTAGTTCATGGCCAGGGTGTCGAAGCTGGCCCCCGGGAAAGCCGCCTCCTGGTGGATCTCCCGGATGCGCTCCTCAAGCAGCTGCAAGTCGCGGGGGGTGGTCTCCTTGGAAAACATCACGTAGGAAACCCTGACCCGTTCCGGGGAGCGGAACACCTTCTGGTGGCCCTTGTAGTAGGCGGCGATCTCTTCCGGCGGGATCTGGGCCTGGGGGTCGTAGAAGGCCGTCGGGTCCACCGCCAGGAAGCTGACCCTGGCCCGCTCGTTGCGGTCGACGAAGGCCTGCTTGACCTCCTGGTCGGTGACCCTGACCCCGGCCATAATCTGGAGCCTCAGCTTCTGCAGCGGCAGCTGCCTCCGGATCTCGCCCTCGTACTCCCTCAGCCAGACAATGTTCTGCGGCTGGCGCAGGATGGACTGGTACTTCTGGATGTCGAAGGCGCCGTTGGTCATCAAGTCCGGGTGGTTCTGCAGCTCGGCCGGCGGGTTGTGCCTGATGATCCCCACCACCTCCTGGTCCGAGACCTGTATTCCCAGCCGCCGGTACTGCTGGTGCAGGATCATCTCGCTCACCAGGTTTTGCCAGGTCTCCTGCTCGATCTGCCGGGTGACGGCGTCGTCCGGGTCGCCGCCGGTCCTCTGGCGGTAGGATTCCAGATTGCGCAGCAGGTGCTCCCGGAACTGGCCGTAGCTGATGGCCTGCCCGTCGACCTCCCCCACGATGCCCCGGGCTAGCTTGCTCTGGCTCCTCCCGCCGCCCTCCGTTCCCACCAGCACGTAGCCGAACCCCAAAACGAAGGCCACCACCACTATCCACAGGATGATCTTCATCTGGCTCCGCATGGCTTTCATAACCATAGGTCAGAAATCCCCCATCTTTTTGTGCGATATAAAACCGGCCAGCCCTCACTGCGATGGCTGACCGG
>DHHE01000154.1 GCA_002403115.1 bacterium UBP2_UBA4780
GAACGGGCGCCTTTTTGACATCCTAACCTTGACATTTCAACGGCTTGGTAGTATACTTAAAGGGCGGTATTGCCGCCCGTAACACCAAAATCCAAAGCCAAAACGCCAAATCAGGTCCTAACGGCATTTGAAGTTTGGATGTTGGGGTTTGGTAATTGGAATTTGAAAAGAAATGCCCACCTACGACTACCAGTGCACCAAGTGCGGACACCGGTTCGAGCTGTTCCAGTCGATAAAGGCCGAGCCGGCCAAGGCCTGCCCCATCTGCCAGGGCC
Source organism: bacterium UBP2_UBA4780 (assembly GCA_002403115.1). Classification (GTDB taxonomy): domain Bacteria; phylum Edwardsbacteria; class AC1; order AC1; family EtOH8; genus UBA8901. The sequence goes on from DHHE01000154.1 coordinate 276, forward strand.
CGGTGGAGCGCCTGCTGGGGACGGGCGGTGGCATGATCTTCAAGGGATCGGGCTTCTACATCACCGACCACCGGAGCAAGAGCTACACGGACAAGGCCAAACAGGAGTCGAACGCAACCAGCAGCGGAGGGGAAGCCGGCGCCACAACGAAGTCTGAGACCAAATCCGAGGCAAAAACCCCAACCAAAACCGCCACCGGAGGTTCGGAATGAAGCGCCTGACCATCCTTCTACCGGCACTGGCCCTGCTCGCCCCGGCCCTTTTCCCTGGCGCGGCCTGGGCGGTCGGGCCGGATTTCCACGGCCTGCCGACCGGAGGCTACAACAGCCTGACCGGGCTCTACTCGGGCCTGATCGATCCCAGCCGGATCACCATGAGCCAGAGCATCTCCATGAGCTACACCACCTGGGGCAGGACCGGGATCTTCTCCAACCTGTACTCCAACCGCATCAACTACCGCATCAGCGACAAGCTGGACCTGGACCTCACCCTGGCGGCCCGCTTCACCCCGCAGCAGCTGAACAACTCGGCCGTCTTCCAGCAGGGCCGGGCCAGGGAGAGCGTGTTCCTGCCGTCCTTCGGCCTGCGCTACCGTCCCGCCGGCGGCGTCCTGCTGGAGGTCCAGTACCAGCAGGTAGACCCCATGGCCCCCAGCCGCTACTGGGGCTGGTGATGCGTAACAAAGCGACAGCCCTGACGCTGGCCCTGGCCCTGGCCGGCGCGGCCCTGGCCGAGGTCCATCCGCGGGCCGGCACCACTTCCATGGCCTTCCTCAAGATAGGGGCCGGAGCCAGGTACGCGGCCCTGGCCGACGCCGGCGCGGCCCTGGCCGACGACGCCTTCGCCTGCTTCTGGAACCCGGCCCGGCTCTCCGAGATGTACGGCTCCCATTCCGCGGCCTTCCAGCACAACTCATGGATCGCCGGGACCTCGGTGGACGAGGCCTACTACGCCCTGCGCCTGGGGAAGCACCGGGTGGGCCTTTCCTCGCGCCTGCTGGCCACCGACGAGATACCCATGCGGGACGAGGCGCCCTCCGACGAGCCCATCGCCTACTTCCGGGCCTACGACTTTTTCGCCGGGATATCATACGCCTTCGTCCCCAGCCGGCACCTGTCGGCCGGCATCACCTACCGCCGGCTCTACGAGAAGATCTACCTGGACGCGGCCTACGGGCACAACCTGCAGGCCGGGATCAACCTCAACCTGATGGATCCCGACGTCTCGATAGCGGCCACGGCCGACAACATCGGGACCCGCGTCAACTACGGCGGGGCCTACTACCACAAGCAGCCCACCGCCTTCAGCCTGGGGGCTTCCTGGCGCCTGCCCTGGGGCTTCAGGCAGGCCAGGGCCGCGGTGGCGGCGGTGGCCGCCAAGCCGATCGACGACAACTGGCAGGGGCGGCTGGGGGCCGAGGCGGTCTGGAAAGGCGTGTTGGCCCTGAGGCTGGGGTACAAGGCCGGCCACAGCACCGAGGGTTTTTCCGCGGGCACCGGGCTGGCCTGGCGCCAGTACCGCGTCGACTACGCCTTCGTGCCGCACCGGTACGAGCTGGGCACCAGCCACCGCTTCTCGCTGGGCCTGGGGTTCTGACAGACTGGAATTTATAGCCACGGATTTGCGCGGATTGTACGCGGGCATTCTTCTGGCCGCCCTGCTGCTTGTTTCCGGGAGGGCAGCGGCGCGTGATTCCGCGGCGCAGTTCAAGGACCCCTGGCTGGGAAGGGACAAGGCCTCGCACCTGGCGCTGAGCCTGTCCATCGTCGGTTTCGGCTACCATCTGGCCAGGCTCGAGGGCGGGGCGGACCGGGGGCGGGCCAGGGCGGCCAGTTTCGGGTTATCCCTGACGGCGGGGCTGGCCAAGGAGTTACGGGACCGGAGGCGGCCGGGAGGCCGCTTCAGCTATAAGGACCTGGTTTTCGACCTGGCCGGGGCCGGCCTGGGGCTGCTGATCTTCACCACAAACAAGTAGTAGATCTCACTATGGGGCTGGAGGGCAACCTCAAGGACTTCGACCTCTCGGACATCCTGCAGCTGATCCACATGGGCAAGAAAACCGGGGCGCTGGAGGTGGTGGCCGAGACCGAGTCCGGGGTGATATTCTTCCATGAAGGCAGCGCAGTCCACGCGGCGGCCCAGGACCAGTCGGGGGACGAGGCGGTCAACCGCATCCTCCGCTGGCGGCAGGGCCACTTCGCCTTCAAGCCCGAAGCCACCACCGGCTACAAGAGCATCAGGACGCCGCTGCAGCACCTGGTGCTGGACGCCGCCCGGCAGATAGACGAGTGGCAGGACATCCAGAAGCTGGTCCCCAGCCTGGACCTGGTGCCGGCCATCGAGGAGAACCCGTCGGCCGGGACCGAGGACATCAAGCTTCAGCCCAACGAGTGGCGGGTGCTGGCCATCATCGACGGGTCCAAGAACATCAGGGACATCATCCGCGACGGGCACATGGGGGACTTCGAGACCTGCAAGATCATCTACGGCCTCGTCTCCTCGGGCCTGGTCAAGGCCACCCAGCCCCCAAAGCCGCCGCCGGAGGCGGCGCCCCCGCCTCCCCAGCCCCCGCCCGCCGTCCCCACGCCGCCGCCCCGCCCCGGCCCGGCGCAAGCCAAGCCCGAGCCCGAGAAGAAGGGGCTGATGGGCGGCCTGTTCGGCAAGAAGAAGTGATACCGAAGCAACGGCTTCGGTATTTTCGCATGACGGTCCTCATGGAACGCGGATAACGCAGATAGGACGGATTCACGCCGATGACGACGCCCCTTTCCTTTAGGCGCAGGCAAAACCTGATATCATCCTTTGCGGCAATCTGCCTTCTGGCGGCGACGGGGACGGCAGCCGAAGGCCGGCCGCCCAAGATCTCCCCTTCGCTGGAGCGGGCGATGGCCGGGTCCGGTCCGGGGGAAAAGCAGCTTTGCTGGGTGTTCTTCGGCGACAAGGGCCGGGAGGACGCGTATCCCGATTACGATCCGCGCGCCCTCAGTCGCAGGGAGAAGGCCGGCGCCGGGCTCGGATACGGCGACCTGCCGGTCAGCCGGGATTACATCCGCCGGCTGAAGGGTTCCGGCGCCAGGGTGCGGGCGGTCTCCCGTTGGCTGAACGCGGCCAGCGTCGAGGCCGACGCCTCACAGATTTCCGCCCTGGCCGGGATGCCGGCCGTCACCCGCCTGGAGCCGGTGGCCGTCTACCGCCGGCCGTCGGGGTACCGCGAACTGACAGAGGTATCCACCAAGGAGATTCCGCC
>DHHE01000160.1 GCA_002403115.1 bacterium UBP2_UBA4780
GCAATGCTGGCCCGATGGGTGTTTCCCAGGTCGTGGCCGCTCCAGGCGTAGTCCAGGCGCAGCCGCCAGACGGCCGCCCCGCCCCCCCATACCGCCCGGTTTTGGTCCCAACCGGCCCTCAGGAAAAGCCTCCGGTAAAGCTCCAGCTCTCCGCCGGCCCTGGACCGGTGAAGCGGCTCGGTCGAGGTCTCCCAGCAAAGCAGCAGGGAGCTCCGCATGAAGGCTACCGGCTGGCGGTACGAGGCCCCGAATCTGAGGGCCCCGGGCCGGACGTCCCGGTGCTGGCGGGGCGTGTCCCAGGAGATGGCCGTGCCGCCGACGTCGGAATAGACAGCGCTCAGGCTCAAGGTCCCCAGATAGGGGCGTCGCGACGCCAGGATCATATCGCCCAGGCCCCCGGACGGGGTGGCCGCCTCCCCTGCCAGGTCGGCCAGCCTGATGGTGGCCAGCAGCCCGGCATCCAGGCCCAACCCGGTGGCCTGGCGGTCGTCCAACCGGTTGTAAATGGCCTTGAGGCTGCCGCCGGCGTGGAGGCAGAACGGCCTGCCCAGGAGGCGGAGCTGGCGCTTGGAGGCCGCCGAGGCGAAGACCGCGTTCTCGTTGCCGCTGAACTCCCCCTGAGGCGGGGTGCCCACCGTGTGGGAGAACCTGGGTATTCCGTCGACGCCCAGCCTCACCCAGGCCAGGCCCAGCCACAGCTTGGACGAGGCCGGCCCGGCCGCGGCCAGGAAATCGTGGTTGGCCAGGCCGGCGAACAGCGAGGTGTGGCCCATAAGCAGCTCGTGGCCGGCCAGCCGGGAAAGGGCCGCCGGGTTCCAGTAGGCGGCGCTGGCGTCGTCGGCCGCCGGGCCGTAGGCGCCGCCCATGGCCTGGGCCCTGGCGCCCACCGCGATGTTCAGGAACTCGCCGCCGTAGCGCTCGCCTCGGCAGGGGGCGGCCGTCAAGCACAGGCTGATGGCGGCCGCAATAGCCATGTTCTTCATCGTATCAGCCATGTCAACGTAGGATGGCCATCTTGCCGGTCCGTTTCTCGGTGCGCTCGCCCAGCGACACCGACATGACGTAGAAGTAGACGCCGTTGGCCACCCGGCGGCCGTCGCCGTCGGTCAGGTCCCAGGGGAAGGTGTGGACGCCCGAGGCGAAGCCCCCCTCGATGGTCCGGATGTGCCGGCCGGCCACGGTGTAGATGTCCACCCGGTGGCGGTCGGCGTGGTCGCCCACCAGGAAGTAGAAGGTGGTCAGGTCCCCGTCCACCGGGTTGGGGTAGTTGGCGATCTCGTACAGGCCGAAGGAGATGAGGACTTCGCTGACGTCGACTGCGGTGGAACGGTTACCCAGCAGGTCGGCTGCCCCGAACTCCAGGGTGTGCCGGCCGTCCCCGAACTGCGCGTAGAAGAGCACCGGCACGCTCTTGGGGTCGGCCGGGTCGCGAGGGATTATGCAGGACGAGGCCGGCGCCTCGGCCCCGTTGTGCCGCACGCTGATGGAGCCCAGGTCCACGCCGTCGGGGTCCTCGATCAGCACGTGGTACTGCTGCCGGCTGACCCTGATGTATTCGCCCCAGCCGGTGGTCCCCTTGTCCACTTTGACCGAGATGGCCGGGCCGGCCGAGTCGGTGCGCTGCAGCAGGGCGAAAAGTCCGGTCCCGGGCGAGCTTCCGGCAAACGTCTGGTTTTGGTATTGGCCGGGAACCAGGCCGTAGAGCCCGGAGACCGGTTCGTAGCGGTAAAGTCCGGCGTTGCCGAGATTGGCGGTGTCTAGACCCGTGTCGGAGATCGCGATGTAAAGCGGCCGCCCCGGAGCCAGGCCCAGGCTGGAGTCGGTCAGCGAGACCAGGTAACCCATGAGGGGAAGCGTGTCGTTCAGCGGCCTCAGGCCCGGCTGCCTGTCAGGATACCAGGGCGCACCCGTTTCGAGAACGATCTTTCCGTAGAAAGCCACCGCGCTGTCGGCCAGGCAGGAATCGGGCAGGTGCCACCTGAGGCGGGAGTCCTGGTGGGCGACCGTGTCGCCGCTGCCCCCGGTTGAGTCCAGCTGGCAATAGAAATAGGGCTCCGGCGGCACAAACGCGGGATGGGAGGTGTTGTTGCTGGTGTCGTGCTCCAGGGGGCGGCTGAGGCCCAGGGGGTCTATCCTGAAATGCACCAGGGCCCTCCGGGAGCCGTGGGGCCAGGGGTGCTCGGCCGCGGCCGTCTGGCCCGCCCGGACGGTGTCTATCAGGACCACGCCCAAGAGCGAATCGTTGTCGGTGTTCAGGAAATGTACCGGGACGCCGACCGCGTCCAGTTCGCCCTGGTTCTTTACCCGGGCCGTCATGGCCATCACCCTCTTGCCGCCGAAGGCAGGCGCCAGGGCCGCGGGATCGGGGGCCAGGTCCGGACGTTTCCATATCCTGGCTGACTGGAACGGGCTCTCCCACGCCTGCCCGGACGTGTCCGCCAGGCAAAGCCGGTAGTTGAGGTACGGCAGATACCCGCCGTGAATTATCCTGGAGGCCAGGGAGAAGGTGTCCCCCGAGGTCCGTTGCATGGGCGCCTGGCTGAGGCCGGCCAGGGTGTCGTACCGGTAGCCGAACTTGTATTGGCACCAGACGCTGTCGACGCCGCTGAGGCTGTGGACCAGGGCCGAGATGGCCACGCTGTCCAGGTCGGTCGGCCTGGCCGGGTCCACCGCGAAGCCGGAGAAGGCCGGCCGGCCGACTCCGGCGAAAGTGGAGGCGGCCCAGTCCCTCTGCCCGTCCTTTAGGTAGACCCTCCCCAGATAGCGGCCCGGGGCCAGGCTGTCGTCCCCGGCCAGCTTAAGGGCGGCCTGCCCGGCCTGGGGGACCGAGAAGGCCCTTTGCAACCGGTTGACGCCGGAGCTGTCGGCCAGGCTGAAGATGCCCATGGCCGCGGCGGAGAACGGGCCCTGGAGCAACAGGTTCAACGTGTCACCCGGGAAAAAAGCCGCGGGCTGGACTGCGGCCGCAAGCCCGTCGGCGGCCAGGGTCAGCCTGACCCCGGGATCCCCCAGCAGGTTGAAGCTGCTGATCATCTCGGCAACATACCCGCTGGGGGGGTATCCGCCGGCCAGCTGGTACTTGGCGGATAGTACGATGTCTCCCTGCAGGCGCTGTCCGTGAAGGTTGACGGCGTCGAATGCCGACCATTCCATGGTGTTTCCCCAGGAGGGGCCGCTGGAGGCCAGCACCCCGATGGCCCCGCCCTGGGCCCGGAGCAGCTCCTGGCCCAGGGTGGTGGTGTCCGGCACGTCGAAGGCGCCGCTGTAGCAGGTGGCCGCTATGACGAACGGCCAGCGGCCCCAGTTGTTCAGCCTGGGCACCTCGTTGTTGGTGAGGAAGGAGTTGTGGGACCAGACCTGCCCCCCGCCGTGCCCGTAGTATCCGGCCACGGCCGATCCCTCGTTGAACTGGTCTATCAGGTCCTGAATGGTGTTCTGCCCCGGCCCGTGGTAGACCCTGGAGAAAGTGAACCTGGGATCCAGCGAACGGGCCAGGTCGTCGCTGGGGCCGTGGAATTCGTCCCCCGGGTTCAGTGGCCAGCCGGCGATGAGCATGAAATCCCGGCGCCACTGGTCCACCACCCGCTCCTGCTCGTAATAGCCCCCCTTCGCCTCCCAGTTGGCGTATTGGCCGGTAGTGCTGACCGCCAGGCGGCCCACCGTCAGGTCGGGCAGCAGGTCGTCCCCGGAGACGCAGGCGTACCAGTTATCGTCGGCCACCGGGCCCGCGAAGTCGGTCCGGGTGAAGTGGGCAGGCACCAGGTCGGGCCGGCTGCGTCCCGATATGTTCTTGGGGTCCCAGGAGCCCTCTCCCATCAGCAGGACATGGGCCGGCGGCTCCTGCCAGTGGAGGTAGGCGTATTCGATGAAGTCCCGCACCGCCCGGTCGGAAGGCAGGCCGTGGTTGAACTCGTCGTAAATGTCCGACGTGATCGCCGCCATGGCGCTGCCGAACTGGAGGGAGCGTCGCGAGGCCAGGACCGCGGCCTGGTTCCGCAGGGTGTCGGGGGCGATGATCAGGTACTCGCCGCGATTGGACGTCGACCGCAGGTCGGAGATCCGGTTGGGGACGATGGCCGAGGGCTTGAGCTTGTGGAGGGCGTCGTCCGCCACCGCCGCGTACCTGGCCGGACCGTAGGTCCGGTCGTGGAAGGTCAGGGTGTAGTCCAGCCCGGAGGGGCCCGGCTCGACCCTGGCGCCGGTGATCTTGCTGGTGCCCGGCTTGTAAACGTCTATCAGGTGGGTGGAGAACCCGCCCAGGGAGAACTCGACCAGGGTGTCGCCGGCCGCGCCGGGCCTGCGGAAGACGATGCCGTCTTCGGCCGCCCGGTAGCGCCGGGGATAGGTGATCTCTATCCAGTTCAGCAGGTAGCTGTCGATGGAATGGGGCACCGGGGCGTGCTTGAGCACCAGCCGGTTGATCCCGGCCTGGGCCAGGGCGGCGGGCAGGCTGTCATGGTAGGTGTAGGGGGCCTGGCCGTCGAATGTTCGGGAGGACAGCTGGTGGCCGTTGAACGAGGCGGCCACCCCGTGGTCCGGCTCCGGATGGTCGTCGATGTAGGTGTAGCCGTGCACCCTGATGGCCATGGAGATCGGGACCGCGGAGCCGGCGTCCAGCCCCGGGAGATTTACGTCAAGCACCAGGCTGTCGCCCTGGTCGATCCGCTTCCAGAACCAGCGGTCGGTCTGGTCGCTCTCCCGGCGCTTGAGCCTGACGAAGAGGTTGTCGTCCTCCAGATGGAGCGTGTCCGTGAAAGCGGCCGCCGCCAGCGCCCCGCCGCCGGTCGGGGCTCCGTTCTCATCCACCATCCTGGCGCCGTATGGTCCGCCCAGGCCCAGGTAGTAGACGCTGGCGTCGGCGTAGAAGTGGTGGTGGGTGCTTTCCCCCCCGGCCCGCTGCCCCCAAAACTCGAACCAGTCGCCGGGGTCGAATATCCCGTCCTCCTGGCCGCGGAAATAGACGGCCTCCTCCCGCCCCCGGTGGTAGAGGCGCAGGCTGCGGGGGTCGTGCACCCCGGGGTTAATCCCGGCCTGGACCAGGTCGGAGTAGGTGACCCGATAGATGCCGTCCTTGTTGACGAACAGCTTGTAGGGAAGCGTGTCCGAGGCAGCCGCGGACGTCTTCCCCCGGGACGACGCGGGCTGGCAGAGCCAGCCGCGGGACTCTCCGAAATTGAGCACCATGCCCTTGGCGACCGCTGCCAGCCTTTGCTGCCGTTTACCCTCCTGGTCGCTCAGCGGTTTGTCTCCATGGGGGGCGGGCACGAAGCGCACCGATACCCTCATGGAGGGTCGCCAGGAAAGCGTTTTACCCTGGGAGCGGTATCGGGCCGGGTAGGCGGTGACCGTCACCACCTGGAGAGGGCCCATCCACTGCGGGGCCGACACCTCGATCCAGCCTGTTGGATATTCGCCTATATTTTTATAGGAATTATCGGCCAAATCAGGCCGGGACGATCCGTCATTGAGCCCCGGGGCCGGGGCCGGGAGCAGCGGCCCCCAGACTCGGACCTCCCCGGGAGCCAGGACCGCCTCGGCCCGGTGGTTGGGCGGCACCGCCACCATGAAGCTCTTCTGGGGCAGGGCCGGCCGGCCCGGCTCCAGGGTGTTGCGGCAGCCCGGCATGCTCAGCCGGTTGTATCTCCTGACGCCGATGACGACCGCCGCCGTGTCCGGCGGCTCGAAGCGCAGCTCGATCTCCAGACCGGTGCGGTCGCTGGACAGGACCGCCAGCTGGGAGCCCGCACCCATGGCCGGGAGCAACGCCAGGGCCGCGGTTATGAGCAACCGGAGCTTCATCTCACTGGGCTTCCCGGATCAGTTTCATCTGATAATCACCACCCGGCGGCTGGCGCTCTGCCCGTCCGCCTCCAGCCTGGCCAGGTAAACACCGCTGGCCGGCCGTTTTCCGTCCTCCCCCCGTCCGTCCCAGGAGACCGTATTTCTCCCCGTCATCGGCGAATGAACGTTCCGGCGGGCCACCAGCCGTCCGGCCAGGTCGTAGATGCCAAGCGCCGCCGCCCCCCCGGCCAGCGGCCGCTCCAAGTCGAACTCGAAGACCACCGGGCCAGAGGCCGGGTTGGGACTGGCTGAGAGCCTCGAGACCAGCCTTCCCGTCCCCCCGCCCGGCCCGGACTTGGGCCAGGGGCTGACGACGTTGCTCATGTGGTAGATCTCCGGGGCGTAGCCGGGGTTGCCGCGCATGTCGGTCCAGGCCAGGTGCAGGTTGCCCCTGGCGTCGGCCGCCGCCGCCGGGCTTAACGAAGCCGCCTCCTGGAATGTCAGCCTCTGCTCGGCTCCCCAGTAACCCCGCTTGGACTGCACGGTGTAGATCTCGTTGCCGCCGTCCCGGTCGTCGGCCCAGAACAGGTCGACCAGGCTGTCGCCCCGGCAGGCCATCACCGGCGCCCGGGAGTGGGAGAGGTCGAAGGTCACCCGCACCTCGGGCTCCCAGGCGCCGGTGGCAGCCGGAAGCCGCCGATAGTAGATCTCGCTGTTGCCGTCGCGGTAGTCCTCCCAGGCCAGGTGCAGGTTGCCCCCCTGGTCGGCCACCAGGCAGGGGATGTAGGCCCCGGCCGTGGAGCGGCTGACCGCGCTGTCGGTCCCCCAGCCGCCCGGGCCCTGGGTCATGAAGAATATCTGGTTGATGCCGGTGCGGAAATCCTGCCAGGCCACGGCCGGCCGGCCCTGGGTGCTGGCGGCGCTGGGATAGGAGGAGGCCGATCCCTGGGGGGCAGCGCAGTATTCGCCCTGCCAGGCCGAGCCGTCGAACATCCTGTGGTACAGCCTGAAGGTGCCACCACGGTTGTCCTGCCAGAACACGTCCAGCCTGCCCCCCGGCCCGGCGGCGACTGCCGGATGCCAGGAGAACTGGGGATGGGTGGTGAGCTTGACGGCCGCCGACCAGACGCTGTTGTAAAGCGAGCGGTGGACGATGTCGTAGTTCCCCTGGTCCGGGTAGTTGACGTCGTTGCTCTCCCAGACCACGTGCAGCCTCCCGGACTGGTCGACGGCGCAGGAGGCGTTCCAATTTTGGAAGCCTGAATTGAGGAAAGCGCCTATCAGGGCGTCCTCGGACCAGGCGCTTCCGTCGAAATACTTGAAGAAAATCCGGCACCCGCGATTCGGGGCGGGGCCCATGCGATAGTCGTGCCAGACCAGGTAGACCGTGTCGCCGGAGGC
>DHHE01000112.1 GCA_002403115.1 bacterium UBP2_UBA4780
CGGGCGTACCCCCGGCAGCCGTCCGGGACGCCGCACGAACCGCAGTCCAGGCCCGGAAGCATCTCCAAGGCCCTTTTCTCCATGTCCATCACGGCAGCAGGCTCCCGATCCCCCTGGCCGCCAGCCACATCAGGGAGCAAAGGCCCAATACCACCGGCCAGCCCCTCAGCAGCGGAGACATCCGTCCGGAATCGATGCCCTCCCTCAGGTGGGACAGGGCCAGGGTGGCGACCAGGTGTCCGGCTGACATGCCGGCGGCGGTGACGGCCACCCGGACCAGGCCATGGGGGACAAGCTCGATTACAGCCAGGCAGCAGCCCAGGGCCAGGCCTCCGTTGAGGTTCAGGGGCAAGCCGGCCCGGACAGGGCGGGCGTCCCGCAGGGCCGTTCCGAACAAGTATTGGAGCCCCCAGTAGATCATGATCAGAGCCGGCAGGCCCAGGATCTCCAGACCCAGGCGGGGAAGAACCAGCCTGTGGGCGGTCCAGCCCAGGATGGTGAGGGGCAGGATCATGAGCGAGCCGGCGGCGGCGTAGGGGGCCGCCAGCCAGGGTCGCCGGGTCATCCCCTGGTAGGACGAGGGGATGATGCCCAGGGACACCACCGGGCTCAGGGCCGTCAGCCCGGCCAGAAAGGCGGCCAGCTCCGGGTTCATGCGGCCTGCCTGGCGGACGCCATGCGGAAGGCGGCCATGGCGGCGGCGGTTATCAGGAACCCCCCGAACGCCTGGCCCAGCATGGGGATGGGCGGGGAACTGAAAAGGGACAGGGCGCCGAGAGTGCCCGAGCCCAATGCCTCGCGGACCGAGGCGATGGCCAGCATGGCCGCGACCAGCCCGACGCCCGATCCGGCGGCGTCGAACAGGGCCCGCCCCGGGGTGGAGTCGTCGGCGAACGCCCGGGACCGGGCGTAGGTGAGCGGGCTGACGCTGATGATCATCACCGCGATGGAGGTCAGGGCCGGCAGCCTGAGCAGCTTGGGGGCGAAAGCGGCCGACAGTAAGGACAGGAGCAGGGCGGTGGCCAGCACCCGGGACCAGAGCGGCAGCCTGAAGCGAAAGACGTCGCTGAGGACCGAGGAGACCAGGCTGTTGAGCATCAGCGCCAGCAGGGCCAGGCTGCCGACGAAAAAAGCCTGCTCGGTGTTGACCGTGGCCAGCACCGCCAGGATGACGCCCATTCCCGAATTAAGCAGACAGTTTTCCGCCAGCAGGTTCTTGAGGAACAGCTGTTGTTTCGATTCGGAAGGAAGTCTCATGAGGTCGGTAGAAAAACAATGTTAAATGTAGTATAGGGCTTTTGTCCCGCAAAGTCAAGTGCCCAGGCGACTGAAGGTCCGGGTCGTTCCCGAGGGACCTTCAGTCAGGCTAAGGGGCGGGGCGTAAATCCGCTTGACTGGAAAGGCCTGGTGCTGATATAATATCGTGATTGTGAGGTATGCTGCATGATAGGTGAAGAAAAAGCCAGGGAGATAATGAGGCTGGCCCTGGGGCACGCCAAGGCGGACCAGGCCGAGGTGGTTCTCATGGCCGAGGATTCGTTCCTCACCAGGTTCGCCAATTCCTACATCCACCAGAACGTGGCCGAGCGCAACCATTCCCTCTCGGTGCGGGCGGTCATAGGAAAACGCATCGGCATGGCGGCCACCAACAGGCTGGATCCCGGGGAGATCAAAAGGACGGCCGGTCTGGCCTGCCGGATTGCCGGGGTCCAGAGGGAGAACAAGGAATTCGTCTCCCTGCCCGGCCCCCAGAAGGAGCCGGCAAGCCCGGCGGCCCTCTGCGTCGCGGATACCGTCAGTTTCTCGGCGGCCCAGAGGGCCGAACGGGTCAGGATGATGTGCGGCCGTGCTCTCAAGCGCAAAGCCCGGGCCTTCGGCGCCCTGTCCACGGGCGTGGCGGAGGTGGCGGTGGCCAACTCGCTGGGGGTGGAACGCTACAACCTGTCCTCCGACGCTTACGTCAACACGGTGGTGATGACCGACACCGGCGCCGGATACGGCCAGGGCGCACACCGCGACGTCCGAAAGATAGATTTCGAGGGCATCGCCGAGGCGGCGGCGCGCAAGGCGGTCGACAGCCGCAATCCGTCTGACCTGGCGCCGGGCCGGTACCCGGTGGTCCTCGAGGAAACCGCCGTCTACACCCTGCTGGAGTTCCTCAACTACACCGGCTTTTCGGCCCGGGCGGTTCAGGAGGGCCGCAGTTTCATGGGTGGTCGATTCGGAAAGAGGATAATGGATCCGAGGATCACCATCGCCGATGACCCGCAGGACCGGCGGGGATTCGCCTTCCCCTTCGACTTCGAGGGGGTGCCCAAGCGGAAAATCGTCCTGATAGAGAAGGGGGTGGCCCGCAGCGTGGTCTACGATTCCATGACCGCCGGACGCGAGAAAAGGGAGTCGACCGGGCACGCCATGCCGGCGCCGTCCTACCATCCCATGGCCGGCAACCTGGTGATGAGCCCGGGCGACACGCCGCTCAAGCGGCTGGTGGAGTCTACCCGACGGGGGGTTTACGTCACCCGGTTTCATTACGTCAACCTGATCGACCCCATGGAGGTCTCCATAACAGGCATGACCCGCGACGGCACCTTCCTCATCGAGAACGGACGCATCACCAGGCCGGTGAAGAACCTGCGCTTCACCGTCAGCGTCCTCAAGTGCCTGAACAGCCTGGCGGCGGTCGGCAACCGGTCCATCCTGGTGAGCGAGCCCGGCGGCTACGGCCACCGTTTCGCCACCGGCTCCAGGGTCCCGGCGCTGAAGATAAACAGTTTTTCTTTCACCGGGGGGACGGACTTCTAAACTCAGAAATTAGAAGGCAGAAATCAGAAGAAGCGGAGAGATGTCCGAGTGGTCGAAGGAGCACGCCTGGAGAGCGTGTATCCCGCAAGGGATCCTGGGTTCGAATCCCAGTCTCTCCGCCAGGATAAGGATGAGAACCCAGGTCAGCGTAGCTGTGGGTTCTCCGCCTGCAGCGATGCCTTGGGGCAGAGCGGCGGCGGATGCGCCGCAGGCGCAGAATCCCAGTCTCTCCGCCAGATGAAACTTAGTTCTGTTGCCGTTGAACCCCCATACCCGACGAAGTCAGGCCGCATCCGTAACTATTAAACGACATGGTCGGAAGTCTCTCCGACAGACTCCGTTCGTCCGGGCGGCAATTGAAATGCCGGAACCGACGGAAATAACATTGGCGTAACAGTATATCTGCATAGGAATTAAGATGAAGGCACTGATCACCGGCATCACCGGACAGGACGGCTCCTACCTGGCCGACCTGCTACTGGAGAAGGGCTACCAGGTCTGGGGCATGGTGCGGCGGGCCTCGACCGAGAACTTCGAGCGCATCGAGCACATCAAGGACCGGGTGACCCTGGTCCAGGCCGACCTGCTGGACCAGCTGTCCATCATCGAGATCATCAGGGACATAAAGCCGGATGAGGTCTACAACCTGGCGGCCCAGAGCTTCGTGCCCACCTCCTGGGTGCAGCCGGTTCTCACCGGAGAGTTCACCGCCCTGGGGGTCACCCGGATGCTCGAGGCCATCCGCCTGGTGGACAAGAAGGTCAAGTTCTACCAGGCCTCCAGCTCGGAGATGTTCGGCAAGGTGCGCGAGGTGCCACAGAACGAATTGACCCCGTTCCACCCCCGCAGCCCCTACGGGGTGGCCAAGGTCTACGGCCACTGGATCACCATCAACTACAGGGAATCCTACGACATCTTCGCCTGCTCAGGCATCCTCTTCAACCACGAGTCGCCGCGGCGCGGCAAGGAGTTCGTCACCCGCAAGATCACGGACGCCGCGGCCCGCATCAAGCTGGGCCTGCAGAAGGAGCTGATGCTGGGCAACCTGGACGCCAAGCGCGACTGGGGCTTCGCCGGGGACTACGTCCGGGCCATGTGGCTGATGCTGCAGCAGCCCAGGCCCGACGACTTCGTCATCGCCACCGGGCGCAACCATTCGGTGCGGGAGTTCTGCCAGGCGGCCTTCGCCCACGCCGGTCTGGACTACCAGCAGTACGTCAAAACCGACCCCAAGCTGGTGCGGCCGGCCGAGGTCGACATCCTGCTGGGCGACGCATCCAAGGCAAAAAAGGAACTGGACTGGGAGCCCAGAGTCGCCTTCGAGGAGATGGTGCGGATGATGGTCGACTCCGACCTGGAGCATTACCGCCGGGAGATGCGTTGAACGCGTTCATCACCGGCATCGAGGGATTCGCCGGGCATTACCTGGCCAGGGAGCTGTCGTCCTCGGGCGCGTCTGTCGCCGGAAGTTTTTTCGACGAAGGGCTGATATCCGGCCTGGACGGCTACCAGCTTTACCGGGTTGACCTGTCCTCCGGCCGGGAACTCGGGGCGGCGCTGGGAAAGGCCGGGCCGGACATCATCTACCACCTGGCCGCCCAGAGCTCGGCCGCGGTCTCCTTCAGGCAGCCCAGGCTGACGTTCGAGGTCAACGTCACCGGAACCATTAACCTCCTGGAGGCCGTCAGGGCCCTGGGCAAGAGGCCGCGGCTGGTGCTGGTCAGCTCCTGCGAGATCTACGGGCCCAACCCGGACGAGAAACCGCTCGACGAGTCCCGGCCCTACCGGCCCCGTTCGCCCTACGCCGCCAGCAAGGCGGCCCAGGAGATCGCCTGTCTGCAGTACTCCCGGTCCTACGATCTGGACGTGTTGATCGCCCGTCCCTTCCCGCACATCGGGCCTGGCCAGTCCGACACCTTCGCCCTGCCCTCCTTCGCCAGGCAGATAGCGGAGATCGAGGCCGGGATTCGACAGCCGGTGGTCATGGTGGGCAACCTGGAGGCGCGGCGCGACTTCTTGGACGTTCGCGACGTGGCCCGGGCCTACCGCCTNNGGCCCGGTCGGTCGGCCAGGCGCTGGAGACGATGCTGGGCTTCAGTGAATCGACGATCAAAATTGAACAGGATCCGAATAGGCTGAGGCCGTCGGACACGCCGCTGTTGCTGGGCGATAATAGAAAGCTGGCTGCCGAGACCGGATGGGCACCGGAGCGCGAAGTCGAGGCGTCCCTGGGGGACCTCTTGGACCATTGGCGCAAGCTAACAGCTTCGGGAGGAAGAGGGTGATATGATAGACGGAGTGAAGACCAAGAAGTTGAAGGTGATCCCGGACGAGCGGGGGCGGCTGATGGAGATGCTGCGTTCCGACGACGAGATGTTCTCCAAGTTCGGCCAGGTGTACCTAAGCACCACCCGCCCCGGGGTGGTCAAGGGCTGGCACTACCACAGGCTGCAGGACGACAACATCGCCTGCGTCCGGGGCATGATCAAGCTGGTGTGCTACGACGGCCGGGAGGGGTCGGCCACCAAGGGGGAGGTCGACGAGTTCTTCATCGGGGAGCACAACCCGATGCTGGTCCGGGTGCCCCGGGGCGTCTACCACGGCTGGAAGTGCGTCTCCGGGCACGAAGCCTACGTTATAAACTGCCCGACCGAGGTCTACAACTACGCACAGCCCGACGAGCAGCGGTTGGACCCGCACCGGAACGACATTCCCTACCAGTGGGGGCGCAAGGACGGGTGAACTTTCAACTAACAACTAACAGACTGCAACTAACGCCGGTTGTTGGCTGTTAGTTGTTATCTGTCCGCAAGATATTGATTGAATTCAAGCGGTATAGATGAAAAGAATATTAGTGACCGGCGGCGCCGGATTCATCGGCAGCAACTTCATCCACCACATGCTGGCCGCCCATCCCGATTGCCGCATCACCAACCTGGACAAGCTGACCTATGCCGGCAACCTGGAGAACCTGGCTTCGGCCGATGGCAACCCCAGCTACCGCTTCGTCCGCGGCGACATCTGCGATCCGAAGCTGGTGGCGGAGCTGGCCGGGGAGGCCGACTGGGTGGTCAATTTCGCGGCCGAGAGCCACGTCGACCGCTCGGTCGACGATCCCTACGTCTTCACCCGCACCAACGTCATCGGCACCCACGTCATGCTGGAGGAGTCGCGCCGGGCCGGGGTCAAGCTCTTCCTCCAGGTCGGCACCGACGAGGTCTACGGCAGCGTCGAGCGGGGATCTTCGGTGGAGACGGATCCCCTGGAGCCCCGCAGCCCCTATTCGGCCTCGAAGGCGGCGGCCGACCTGCTGGCCCTGTCCTATTTCACCACCTTCGGGATGGATGTCCGGGTCACCCGCTGCACCAACAACTACGGGCCGTACCAGTTCCCGGAGAAGCTGATCCCATTCTTCGTCACCAACGCCCTCGAGGACAGGGAGCTTCCCGTCTACGGGGACGGCAAGAACGTGCGCGACTGGCTTTTCGTGGGGGATCACTGCCAGGCCATAGACTTCGTGCTGGAGAAGGGGTCGGCAGGCCAGGTCTACAACATTGGCGGCGGGCAGGAGATGACGAATCTCGAAATCACCGACATCATCCTGGCCGAGCTGGGCAAGCCCCAATCGCTCAAGAAGCACGTCAAGGACAGGCCGGGGCACGACCGCCGCTATTCCCTGGACATCTCCAGGATAAGGGGGATGGGCTGGCGCCCCCAGCACTCCTTCGAGCAGGCCGTCCGGGAGACCATCAGATGGTACATCGGCAACGAAGGGTGGTGGCGCAGGATCAAGGAAGGCCAGCGCGAGCATCACGAATTCCAGCAGCGCTGGTACCGGGAGAGGAAGTAGCCCATCGGCCGGCGGGCGCCGCTTGGAAGCCGAAGCAGCAACGGATAAGGAATTATGGACCTCAAGACAAAGATAGAAAAACGACAGGCCAAAATAGCGATCATCGGCCTGGGCTACGTGGGCCTGCCCCTGGCGGTGGAGTTCGCCAAGGCCGGGTTCCCTGTGATCGGCATCGACTTGGATAATGACAAGGTATCAAGGTTGAACTCCGGCAAGAACTACATCCTCGACGTCAAGGACGAAGAGCTCAAAGCCGTGATCCGCTCAGGCAAGTTCAGGGCCACGGCCGACTATGGCGTCCTTAAAACCTGCGACGCGGTCCACATATGCGTTCCCACGCCCTACACCGCCACCAAGGACCCGGACATCGGCTACATAGTCCAGGCGGCCGAGGGCATCGCCCGGCATTTGCGCCGCGGGACGCTGGTGATCCTCAAGAGCACCACCTACCCCGAGACCACCTCCAAGGTGGTCAGGCCCATACTGGAGCGCGGCGGCCTCCGGGCGGGGCGCGACTTCCACTTGGCCTTCTCGCCGGAGCGCATCGACCCGGGCAACAAGCACTTCACCACCGCCACCACCCCGACGGTGGTGGGAGGTTACACCAAAAAGTGCGGCGAGTTGACCAGGCTGATGTACTCGGCCGTCATCAAGAAGGTGGTCATGGTGTCCTCGCCCTCGGCGGCCGAGATGACCAAGCTGCTGGAGAACATCTTCCGCAGCGTCAACATCGCCCTGGTCAACGAGCTGGCCTGCCTGTGCGAGAGGATGGAGGACATCGACATCTGGGAGGTGGTGGACGCCGCCGCCACCAAGCCCTACGGCTTCATGCCCTTCTACCCGGGGCCGGGCCTGGGCGGCCACTGCATCCCCATCGACCCCTACTACCTGGCCTGGAAGGCCAAGGAGTACGACTTCCACACCGATTTCATCGAGCTGGCGGCCGAGACCAACGAGAACATGCCGTACCACGTGGTCAACAAGGTGATCGCCGCCCTGTCGGACATCGGCCTCTCCGCCTCCCGCTCCCGGGTGCTGGTGCTGGGGGTGGCCTTCAAGAAGGACATCGACGACATCCGCTCCAGCCCGGCCATCAAGGTCATCGAGCTTCTGAAGCCCCGGGTCAAGTCGCTGGCCTATCACGATCCGTTCGTGCCGGCCTTCGCCGAGCACGGCTTGTCCATGAGGTCGGCCAGGCTGACCAGGGAGCTGCTGCGGAAGACGGACTGCGTGGTCATCACCACCAACCACAGCTGCTACGATTACAGGGACATAGTCAGGCAGGCCCGGCTGGTGGTGGACACCCGAAACGCCACCAAGGGGATAAAGAGCCGGAAGGTGGTGAAGATAGGAAGGAAATGAATATGAGCGGAATCGAGCGCCCTGGGAGTAAAACGCCCAGGGTGCCTTTCTTTGTGCACAAAGCGCTGGCCTTGGCGGCGTTGATGACGACGCTGGCGGCCTGTGCCGGCGCGCCTTCATCCCAAAAGGGCCTCGGCGGGAAAACGGCCCGGGAGGCGGCGGAGCCCGGGTGGGCTTTCACCTCCATGAGCTGGTCCCTGGATGGCGGGGTTTTAAGGGACACCGGAAGCGCCAAATCCCACGCCGTCCTGTTGTCTGCGATGGATCCCTCGCATGCCTGGGTGGAGGCTGAACTGACGGTGGGGGGAAGCACCGGGACCGGCTGGAAGGTGGCCGGGGTGTCGCTCTACCAAGACATCCGCAATTACTGGCATCTGGCATTGGTCGAGGCGCCCGAATCGATGGGAAGCGGCCGCTTCGTTGAGCTCAAGCTCATGCGGGACGGGCAATGGGGCGCGGAGTCCGCTTTCGAAGGACTTGTTCCGGCCAAGTCGGAGGGCGCCGATCTGAGATGGGAGAACGGGCGCAGATACCGCCTGAGGATCGAGTCGGATGGCCGGTCTGTCGCGGGCCGGGTGTGGGACGGGCAGGGGCGGCTGGCGGCGGAGATCGAACAGGGCCTGCCGGCTGAAGAAGCGCGTCCCTCTTTCCCGGGCGCCGACAATTGCGGTTTTGTCGTCGATATCCTGAAGTTCACCCACTCAGACGCGCCCGGGACGAAAACCGGTAGCCGGGACGTATCCTCGGCGGCTGTTGCCGGGTTTCATACGGTCGTGGCGGACAGCGGCATCCATTGGCTGCGGGCGCCTGATGGGGGGAAAACCCTGTCCATCGGATGCGAATGGGTGAAATACCGTGAGATCTGGTGCCAGGCCCTGGGATACTCCCCCTATCACAGAAACACAGAAAAGCTGTTCGGTTCGGAAGCTGCGTGGGCCAGGGACGTTGCGGACAAACTGCTGTCCTGGGGTTTCAATACCACCGGCCAGTCGGATAAAAATGAAGAGATCACCTGCCAAGGACTGGCCTACGCGCCGATACTGAGGATGGGCCAGGGATTCTGCGACATCGCCTCGATAGTGCAAAAGACATACTGGACAGGCTTTCCCGATGTTTTCGACCCCAGGTTCAAGCGCTACTGCCGGATGGCGGCCGAGAACCAATGCCGGCCCTGGCGGGAGGATCCCAGGCTCCTGGGCTATTACATCGACAATGAGCTGGAATGGTTCGGAAAAGACCACCGGCCGTGGTCGCTCTTCACCAGCGCCATGAAGCTGGGACCGGGGAGCCACGCCAAGCTGGCCGCGGTCGGGCTGCTGCGGCAAAGGCACGGGCGGATTGGCGGATTCAACTCGACCTGGGGCGCAGGCATCAAGTCCTGGGAGGCATTGGCCGAAACATCGCTGGCCCTGGCCCCCGGCAACAAGGCTGCCATCGATGACGCCGAAGCCTTCGCGGCCCTTTGCGCCGAGGAGTACTTCAGGATCACCACGGACGCCATCCGCCGTGCCGACCCCAACCACCTGGTGCTGGGCTCCCGTTTCGCCTGGCTGGCCCCGGAGCCGGCCTGGGCGGCCGCCGGCAGGCATTGCGACATCGTGTCCTTCAACAGCTATCCCAGGGTGGACATGTTTTCCGGGGACATACCGGGCCTGAGGGACAGCCTGGAGAATCGCCACAGGCTGTGCGCCAGGCCTTTTTTGATTTCCGAATGGGGATTCCCGGCCCTGGATGCCGGACTGCCCAGCACCAAGGGCGCCGGGATGAGGGTCGACGACCAGGCCCAGCGGGCTTACTGCGCCGCCAGGTTCCAGGAGGAGGCGCTATCCCTGCCCTTCGTGGTGGGAACCAGCTGGTTCATGTGGGCCGACGAGCCGGCCCTGGGCGTGACCGACAGCTTTCCGGAGAACAGCAACTACGGCCTGGTCGACGTCAGGCACCGGCCGTATCTACGGGTGGCCTCGGCTCTGGCCTCGGTCCACCGGAAGGCCGGTGCCATCCACGCCGGCCTAAGCCGCCGATCGACGGCCGACAGCCTGCGCCGTGTGCTGGCGTCAAGGTACGGCGCCGGGAACGGAGGGCCCAGGCCCTCGGTGCGGATGAGGCGGGGAAGGCTGGTGATCGACAACGGGGACGTCAGGCTGGTGCTGACACCGGGTAAAAGCGCGGGACTGGACAGCATATTCTGGCACGGCATTCCGGTGGGCGGCTATCATCCCCTGTTATGGCAGAGGAGGCAAGGCGACGGCTGGCTCAGGCCCGACCGGATAACCGGATTCGAGATCGGGAACACGGCGGGAAACGGTCTGACGCTTTCATTCCGGGCCGAAAAGGCGCCGGCCGACACCGCTTGGTGCGGTTTTTCCATCTCGTTCCGGATAACCGTGCCCCCGGCCGGCTCGTTTTTCCTGGCCGAGGTCACCGGCATCGCCAGCCTGGACCTCAGGCCCTGGGAGCTGGCCGGATACTACCATTACATTCCTTCCTGGCTGGGCGGGGGAACGGCCGGGGACATTCCTCTGGTGCCTGATGTCCCCGATTACTGGCTGGAGCGCGGGGGGTGGTACGACCAGGCACTCGGCCTGCATTACGGGGCGTTGGACCTGGGCAGGGGCCGTTGGTCCTTCCATCCGTACCTCGACAGTCTGGGGTTCCAGCATCCTGATATCTTCATGCCGACCAGGTGTCCCATGTCCTATGGTGAGCCTTATCTGGTTGGGGACGGGCCTCTGGTCATCTTCATGGGCCGGGATGATACGCGCAAACAGCCCTGGACGAAGGCCGCCTTCCAAGCCTGGCATTGGCTCGAGCAGGCGAAACTTGAGGAACAAAGCCCTTGACAAAACTAACCGTTTGCGGTATAATCGTTAACGTTGAATTTTACGAGGTGACGGCAGGGGCGCGTTAACGTCAGAAGGATATCCGGCAGAAGCACATCGGGTCGGCCCATGACCAGGGCTCATCAGGGCCTTTTGTAAGGTATCCTTTGGCGGCGCCCAAAAGACAGGGGAAACACGGTCGGCTGCGGTCAGCGACGATCGGGCGCCATGGAAGCGTCCGGTCTTTTTTATGCCACGGATTGACACGGATCGTTCGTTACTTCATTCGAACTAATAAGGGTAGGACATGACAAGGAAGTTGATTACGCTGGGATTAACGGCCTTTCTAACGGCAGCAGCTTTGGGCCAGCGGGCGCTGCCCACCCAGATGGGCCTGGACTGGTCCCGGGAGCGGCCGGCCATCAGGGTACAGGTGCTGGGACAGGTGAAGAACCCCGGCATTCACAGCCTGCAGGCCTTCGACCGTCTGATCCATGCCGTCAGCGTTGCCGGAGGGCCCAACGACCAGGCTTCGATCCGCTCGGTGGTGCTGATGCGGGGCGGCGTTCCGATGGACACCCTGGACCTGTACCGCTACATGAGCGAGAACGTCCAGGAGGAGAACCCGGAGCTGCGCGACGGTGACGTCGTCTTCTTCCCGGTGGCCCAGAACATGGTGACGGTGGTGGGGCAGGTGTTCAAGCCGGGCAGGTACGAAATAAAGCCGGGGGAGAGGCTGCGCGATGTGATAATCATGGCCGGCGGGTTCACGCCCATCACCACCCGGGAGTCCATCAAGATACAGAACATAGCCAGCCTGGACAGCGTGGCCAGCATCGACTTCCGCAGGTTCACGGTGGAGCAGGACGAGGCTCTCAACGTCGTTTTACGGGAGGGCGATATCATCACCGTTCCCACCACCCCGACCACGGTGACGGTGGTGGGCCAGGTGCAGAAGGGCGGCACCTTCCCCTTCGAGCCGGGCACCCTGCTGAGCTACTACATAGGCCTGGCCGGGGGTTACGGGGAGAGGGCCAGCACCGGGAACATCAAGATCAACCGCTGGGGAGGCAAGAGGGTCAGCGCCCGGGAGGAAACGGTCATCGAGCCCGGGGACGTGGTGGTGGTGGGGGAGATGCAGATCAAGGGGTGGCGGGACTACATCTCGGTCAGCGGACAGCTGCTGACAATGTT
>DHHE01000013.1:0-23282 GCA_002403115.1 bacterium UBP2_UBA4780
AAGGCGGGGCGAACGACAAGAACCTTCTGGGCGGCAAGGGCGCCAACCTGGCCGAGATGTGCCACCTGGGCATCCCGGTGCCGGCCGGCTTCACCATCACCACCGAGATGTGCACCGCCTACTACAAGAACGACCGCAAGTACCCCAAGGAGCTGGCCACGCAGGTCGACGCCGCCCTGGCCCGCGTCGAGAAGATAATGGACATGGGCTTCGGCGACGCCCGGAACCCCCTGCTGCTGTCGGTGCGCTCCGGCTCCCGCAGCTCCATGCCCGGCATGATGGAGACCGTGCTCAACGTGGGGCTGTGCTCCAGGACCATCCCGGGCATCATCGCCAAGACCCAAAACCCCCGCTTCGTCTACGACGCCTGCCGCCGCCTGATCATGATGTACTCGNNTCGAGCCGGCCGAGGGAAAGGGGATCCGCAAGCAGCTGGACGACATGCTGCACCAGGTCAAGGAGTCGCGCGGCTACAAGTCGGACGCGGACCTGACGGCAGACGAGTTGAAGGTGTTATGTGAGAAGTTCAAAGTCAAGGTAAAGGAGGCGCTGGGGAATGAGTTTCCGGACGACGCCCGCGAGCAGCTGTGGGGCGGCATCGGGGCGGTGTTCGCCAGCTGGAACGGCAGGCGGGCCGTCTCCTACCGCCGCATCGAGGGCATCCCGGACGAGTGGGGCACCGCGGTCAACGTCCAGGCCATGGTATATGGCAACATGGGCGACAGCTCGGCCACCGGCGTGGCCTTCACCCGCAACCCGGCCAACGGCGACAACCACTTCTACGGCGAGTGGCTGGTGAACGCCCAGGGCGAGGACGTGGTGGCCGGCATCCGCACCCCAAATCCGCTCAACGAGGCCACCAAGGGCGAGCAGAACAAGCACCTGCCGTCGCTGGAGACGGCCATGCCCCAGGTCTACAAGGAGCTGGACGCCATCCGGGCCAGGCTGGAGAAGCACTACCGCGACATGCAGGACATCGAGTTCACCATCCAGGAGGGGCGCCTGTGGATGCTGCAGTGCCGGGTGGGCAAGCGCACCGGGACCGCGGCCCTGAACATGGCCATGGACATGGTCGAGGAGAGGCTGATCACCAAGTCCGAGGCGGTGATGCGGGTGGCCCCGGCCCAGCTCGACGAGCTGCTGCACCCCATCGTCGACCCGGCCGCCGAGAAATCGGCCGCCGTCCTGGCCAAGGGCCTGCCGGCCGGGCCGGGCGGGGCCACCGGCCAGATCGTCTTCACCGCGGCCGACGCGGTCCTTTGGGCCAAGGGGGGCAAGACGGTCATATTGGTGCGCGAGGAGACCAACCCCGAGGACGTGGAGGGGATGCGGGCCGCGGTCGGCATCCTGACCTCGCGCGGCGGCATGACCTCGCACGCGGCATTGGTGGCCCGGGGCTGGGGCAAGTGCTGCATCGTGGGGGCGGGCGGCATCTCGGTCGACGCGGGCCGCAAGGTGATGAAGGCGGGCGGCCGGGAGTTCCGCGAGGGTGACAAGTTCACCCTCAACGGCACCAGGGGCTACGTCTACGAGGGCGCCCTGGCCATGATCGACGCCACCGAGAACCCGCGCTTCCAGGCCTTCATGAGGTACGTGGACCAGTTCCGCCGCCTCAAGGTGCGCACCAACGCCGACACCCCGGACGACGCGGCCAAGGCGCGCGGCTTCGGGGCCGAGGGCATCGGCCTGTTCCGCACCGAGCACATGTTCTACGGCAAGAACTCCGAGGAGCCCCTGTTCCGCCTGCGCAAGATGATCATATCGCACGACGAGAGGGAGCGGCGGGCGGCCCTGGACGAGCTCTACCCCTACGTCAAGAAGGACATCAAGGCCACATTGGAGGTGATGGACGGCCTGCCGGTGACCATCCGCCTGCTGGATCCGCCCCTGCACGAGTTCGTGCCCAAACGCGAGGAGGAGAGGCAGAAGCTGGCCCGGGCCCTGAATATTTCGCTGAACGACCTCAACGACCGGGCCGACGACCTGCACGAGTCGAACCCGATGATGGGCCACCGCGGCGTCCGCCTGGGCGTCACCTATCCCGAGATCACCGAGATGCAGGTGCGCGCCATCCTGGAGTCCACGGTGGAGCTGGTCAAGGAAGGCAAGAGGATCATGCCCGAGATCATGGTCCCGGTGGTGGGCATCAGGGAGGAGCTCGACGACCAGAAGGCCATCGTCGACCGGATATACCAGGAGGTTTGCGCCAAATACGGGGTCAAGAGAATAGACTACATGTACGGCACCATGATCGAGATCCCGCGGGCCGCCCTGACGGCCGGAAAGATAGCCCAGACGGCCGAGTTCTTCAGTTACGGCACCAACGACCTCACCCAGATGGGCTTCGGCTTCTCCCGCGACGACATCGGCGGCTTCGTGCCGGCCTACGTCGAAAAAAGGATCCTCCCGGCCGACCCCTTCAACATCCTGGACCAGGAGGGCATCGGGGAGCTGATCGACATCGGCATCAGGCGCGGCCGGGCCACCAGGCCAAAACTCAAGGTGGGGATCTGCGGGGAGCACGGCGGGGAGCCGTCCTCGGTCGAGTTTTGCCACCGGGTGGGCATGGACTACGTCTCCTGCTCGCCGTTCCGGGTGCCCATCGCCCGGCTGGCCGCGGCCCAGGCGGCGATAAGGGAGGCCGCAAACGCGAAGCCAGTAAAGGACGATGCCGCCAAGGCCAAGGGGGCCAGGCGCGGCAGGCCCAAGGGCTCGAAGAACAAGCCCAAGGCGGCCGGGAGGCCGGGCAGGCCGAAGGGGTCGAAGAGCAGGCCCAAGGCGGTTGGGAGGGCCGTTAAGAAGATAGTCAGTAAAATGGCGAAAAAGGCCAGGATCAAGGCTGGTAAAAAGAGAAGATAGGACAGAAGGAACACAAGCTGGGCCTCCCGGGAAACCGGGGGGCCTCTTTTTGCCCTATGTCCATAGTCATAGTATTTAATATGTCTTGACAATGGACTTGTATATGCCTTATAATGGCCGTGCTTTATCGTTAATTAAAAATTAGGAGCATAAGTCCATGCACCACAAAACGGTCATCTTTGCCCTACTGTTAGTCTTGCTGGTCGGCACGGCCATGGCCCAGTGGGTCCCAGACGGTGCGGCCGTCTGCACGGCCACCGGGAGTCAGGCGGATCTGGAAGTGGTATCGGACGGCGCGGGCGGGGCCATCATCACCTGGGAGGACAACCGCAGCGGTAGCAATGACATCTACATCCAGCGGGTCAACGCCTTGGGGGTGGCCCAATGGGCGGCGGGCGGGGTCTGCATTTGCTCGGCCACGGGCAACCAGGAAAACCCGGAAATAATCCCGGACGGCTTTGGAGGCGCCATCATCGTCTGGATGGATGGCCGCAGCGGCATCATGTGGGACATTTACGCCCAGCGGGTGAACAGCTCGGGTGTGGTTCAGTGGACGGCCAACGGCGTGGCCGTCTGCACGGCGGCAGATGCCCAGTTCGCGCCGGTAATGGTCTCCGACGGGTCCGGCGGGGCCATCATCGCCTGGTACGACTTACGCCTGGGCACTGACATGAACATATTTGCGCAGCGGGTCAATGCTTCCGGAGCGGTGCAGTGGACGGCCGACGGCGTGTCCGTCTGCAATCAGGCAGGAGACCAAACCTCGACCTCCATAACGTCCGACGGGTCCGGCGGGGCCATCATCGCCTGGCAGGATTACCGCAGCGGCAATGACGATATATATGTACAGCGGGTCCTGGGTCAAGCTGGCGGGAGGGTGTGGACATCAAACGGCGTGGCGGTGTGCACGGCAACGAATCACCAAACCTTCCCGAGGATAGTCAGCGACGGTTCGGGCGGGGCCATCATTACCTGGCAAGATAACCGCAGCAGCAACTACGATATCTACGCCCAGCGGGTGGATGCCTCGGGCGTGGCCCAGTGGACGGCCAACGGGGTGGGCGTCTGCACCGCCACCGGCAACCAATTTCCCAACTACAGCATCCAGGACGGCTCCGGCGGCGCCATCATAGCCTGGCACGACATCCGCAGCGGCAACAACGACATCTACGTCCAGCGGATCAACAGCTCGGGCGCGTCCCTGTGGACCGGCAACGGCCTGGCCATATGCACGGCCACTTATTCACAGGAATACCCGCAGCTGTGCTTGGACGGCGCCGGGGGGGCCATCATCGCCTGGAGCGATAACCGCGGAATGAACTGGAACATCTACGCCCAGAGGCTAAATCCGGCCGGGTCGGCGCTTTGGGCGGCCAATGGAGAGGCCGTGAGCGCGGCGGCCAACGCCCAGCAAAACCCGGTTCTGGCCACGGACGGCGTCGGGGGGGCCATCGTCGCCTGGACGGACAGCCGGGGCGCGGACCAGGACGTATACGCCAGCAGGCTGGACAAGCACGACGGCAGTTACTGGGGCCGAAACGCCCCGGCGGTCACCGATATCCGCGACGTGCCCAACGACCAGGGCGGGGCGGTGAACCTCTCCTGGGCCCCTTCGTACCTTGACGCCTGGCCGGACACCCTGGTCAGCCACTACACGGTCTGGCGCAGCCTGACCGGAGCCAAGCACGGGCTGCCGCAGGTGGACCCGTCGCGGGTGGACGCCGGCTTCCAGGGCCCCGGATTCCTTCTCGATACCAAGGGCTATGCCTGGCAGTGGCTGGCCACCATCCCCTGGCAGGCGTACCTGCCGGGCTATTCCTATCCGGCGCCGACCCTGTGCGATTCCGGGCCTTCGGGCAAGGTGCATCACCACTACATGGTGATAGCCCACACAGACAACCCCGTGCTCTACTGGAACTCGGCCCCCGACTCGGGCTACTCGGTCGACAACCTGCCGCCGTCCAAGGCGCTGCTGCTGGTGGGGCAGCGGCTCAAGGGGCCCAAGGCCGACATCAGGATAGACTGGAACCGGGAGACGGTGGCCGACCTGTGGCGCTACGGGGTGTACCGGGATGTTTCCTCCGGTTTCACCCCGGGTCCGGGCAATTTCATATGCTACTCGGACGACACCACCGAAACGGACGCGCCCACCGAGGCCTGCTGGTACAAGGTGACGGCCTTCGACGTCCACGGGAACGAGGGGGCGCCGTCGAACGAGTGGTACTACGACGGTTCGCTGTCGGCGCAGCTTTCGATGTTCGCGGCCATGGAGCTGGAGGACGGGCGGGTGTCGGTGCGGTGGCGGACGGAGAGCGAGGAGAACTGCCTGAGATGGGAGGTGGAGCGGTCCGATGCACCGGGCTCCACGTACCTGGCGTTGGGATCTGTCCCCGGCCAGGGGAGCACCGCGCAACCCACCGACTACCGGTACGACGACGAGTCGGAGCTGGCCCCCCGGACCTACTATTACCGTTTGGGCCAGGTGGACCTGGACGGGGGGAAGCGCTACTTCGGGCCGGTGAGCCTGAGCTACCAGTGGCGGGTGCCGGCCGAGGCCGGGATAGCGGGGGCACGGCCGAACCCCTTCAACCAGACAACAACCATCAGTTATCAGTTAACAAGGCCGGGGTCGGCCAGCCTCAAGGTCTACAACGTCTACGGCCAGCTGGTGCGGACGCTGGAGACCGGGCAAAAGCCGGCGGGGTACCACCGGGCCAGGTGGGACGGGCGCAACGACAGTGGCGAGGCGGTCTCGGCCGGGGTGTACCTGGTAAGGCTGGAGGGATCAGGTGTAGCCAGCTCGTCGGCCCGGGTGGCGGTGGTCAGGTAGGCTACTCGCATTCCGAAAGGCATCCCCCCGGGAAACCGGGGGGATGCCGTGTTTCCCCGGGCCGGCACATTTGCCCCTTGACTTTCACTGTTCAGGGTGTATAATACTATTAAATGATTATCCCATCCGTTCAGGAAAAAATCTAATTGCTTTGAACTAGATTGCTTGTCCCCTTTAAAAGAGGGGTCGGGCTCCAAGCATTGTCAGTTTTCAAGAAAAACGATGTCACACACAACCTTACCCATAATCTTCCTGAAATGACGGGATAATCAATTACTATTATATCCATAAGTTATATAAAGAAAGAAAACATCGAAGGGAGAATAAAGTGAAGCAGAACGTCATCCTGACGCTGTCCCTGGCCTGCCTGCTGGCCTTCCCGGCCCTGGCCATGCCGCCGCGGGAGGGGGTCACCGAACCCGAGGCCCTGAGGAAAATGCGGCTTCTGGGCATGGACAGCCCCGAGGGCGGCCTGATCCACCAGCTGAGGGCCAAGGACCCGGGCGCCAAGATCTCGGGCAACCGGCAGTACCCGGTGGTCCTGGGCTACTTCACCGATCTGGCGGCCACCAACACCCAAGCCGAGTTCCAGACAATGCTGTTCAGCAACGCCTCGGGGGCCAAGTCGGTCAACAACTACTACCGCGACATGTCCTACAACGCCATGAGCTGCTCGGGCAAGGTTGACAACTGGCGCACCAGCAACAACACGGTGGCCTACTACTCGGTCAACTACGGGCTGAACGGGGGGACCACCGCCAACACCTACGAGTTCATCCGCAAGGTGCTGGTCCACGCCGACTCCACCTTCAACTTCGCCGACAGCAACTACGACAAGAACCACGACGGTTACGTCGACGTGCTGTGGGTGGTGCACGCCGGCAAGGGGGCGGAGGAGGGGGCCAGCAACATCTGGTCGCACAGCTTCCAGCTGGACGGGTTCGGGGGAGGGGCCACCTACTACGCCACCAGCGACATCAGCCCCTTCACCGGCACCGCCGTCCGCATCAACAAGTACATCATCATGCCGGAGCGGACCAGCTACTCGGGCAGCGGCGGGACCACCATCATCGGCTGCGGGGTGTTCTGCCACGAGTTCGGCCACGCTTTGGGCCTGCCCGACCTCTACGACACCGGCAATCAGGCGGTGGCCGGCCAGGGCCTGGGCAACTTCTCGGTGATGGCCGGGGGCTCCTGGGGGGGCAACGGCAGCAGCAACGCCCGGCCGGTGGCCCTGGACCTGTGGTGCCGCCGCTTTTTGGGCTGGGCCGCTCCGGTCCGGGTGACCAGCAACGGATTCTACGGGATAGCGGCCATCATGGCCACGGCCAGCAACAGCTCCTACAAGATGGCCAAGCTGGGGGCCGACACCACCCGGCAGTACTGGCTGATCGAGAACCGCTACCGCAACTCGCCGGGCCCGGTGAGCGCCGTCAGGTGGGACTCGCTGCTGGCCGGACAGGGCCTGGCCATCTACCACATCGACTCCGCCTACGCCAACTCAACCTACATCAACAACAACCAGATGAACCGAAACTCGACGGACGGGTCCAACCGCAACCGTCCCCTGGGGGTGGCCCTGGAGGAGACCGACATGACCACCATCGGCTACAGCTCGGAACTGTGGTACGGGAACAACGCCGGTGAGTCGGACGACCTATGGAACAACGGCAACCAGGCGACCTTCGACAGCACCGGCACCAGCTATCCCATCAGCCAGCGCAACGGGACCACCCCCACCACCGGAGGGGGCTACACCGGGGTCAAGGTCAAGAACATACCGGCGGCCTCGACGGCCATGTCCTGCAGCCTGATAGTCGGGGTTGTCACCGGGGTCGGGGGGGAACCCCAGGCCGCCGGCCCGCTGAAGTTCGGGCTGAACCAGGCAAATCCCAACCCGGTGCGCAGCCGGACCATCATCAGCTTCCAGCTGCCCGGCTACCTGGAGGCCGGGCTCTCCATCTTCAACGTGCTGGGCCAGGAGGTCAAGCGGTTCGAGCTGGGGACGCTGCCGCCGGGGCGGCACTCGGTCGAATGGAACGCGGCCGGGGCCAAGCCCGGAGTATATTTCTTCCGGTTGACGGCCGGTGGGAACACGGCGGTGGGCAAGATGACGGTGATCAGGTAGGGTTCGTTAATTCCATAGAACTCCAACATAAAAGGCCCCGCGCCCTGGCGCCGGGTCTTTTATGTTGCATGGCCGGGCGCCATTGTGGTATCATAACCGCAAAACAACGGACTAAGCAAAGATGATGAAGAATCTCGCACTCTGCCTGATAATATCCGCATCCCTGTTAGGCCAGGGGCTTAACCCCCTGGGGGGACTGGTGAGCGACCCCAGGCTCAAGCACCCGGAGCTCTGCCGGGAAAACCCGGAGGTCGCCGCCGACCTGCTGATGGCCAAGGTGGACCACACCCCCGACATGCCGCCGGTGGGGGCGCAGACCGGCAACTCCTGCACCGGCTGGTCGGTGGGCTACTACTTCAAGACACACCAGGAGCGGGTGGAGCGCGGCTGGGACCTGTCCGACCCCGGCCACCGCATGAGCCCGATGTTCCTCTACAACCAGATAAACGGCGGGGTGGACGGCGGCGCCGACCTGTTCGACGCCCTGGAGCTGATGTGGGCCCACGGCTGCGCCCCGTCCTCGCAGATGGGCACCAACGTCTCCTACACCCTCTGGCCCCCGGAGACGGCCTTCGACTCGGCCCTGCTCTACCGCTGCGTCCAAGCCGGGACGCCCTGGTTCCAGCTGGGCAGCGCCTCGGGCATCGAATACGCCAAGCAGCTGCTTTCCGAGAACAGGTGCCTGGTGTTCAACATCAGCGTCTTCAGCAACTTCGACAACATCAAGAACTTCGACACGGTCTACTGCGCGGCCGACTCCTACGGCACCAACCGCGGGGGACACAACCTGTGCATGGTGGGCTACGACGACGACAAGGCCACCCGCGACGGCACCGGCGCCTTCCGCTGCGTCAACTCCTGGGGCGCGGGCTGGGGCCACGGGGGATACTGGTGGATGTCGTACCAGGTTGCCCAGTCGCATCCCAGGATGGTCTTTCCCTGGGCCGGGTACGCGCCGGACACATTAGGGTATCAGCCGGTGCTCAAGGCCAGGGTGCGGGTGAGCCACGGCCGGCGCGGGCATATCACCTTCAGGGCCGGGGTGGGCAGCCCATCCAGCCCGCTTTGGAGCAAGGTCTTCTACTCGACCTCCCAGTATTGGTACAAAGGGGGGAACCTCCCATTCCCGGCCACCAACCTGGTGCTGGACCTGAGCGAGGGGGCGCCTTTCCTGGACAGCCTGGGGCCGAACAATATCTTCGTGGGCTGCATCGACGATTCCTCGGACGCCATGAAAGGGAACATCGAATATTTCTCTGTTGAACATCTGAACTGGAACACCTCGGCCGTGTCCGACGACACCCCGGTCGAGATCCCGGATTATGATGCCTACGCCTACGCCCAGGTCACGCTGGAGGGGCCGGCAGGCGTGGCCGGGGGCCCGGAAACCCTACTCCCAAGCACTGGAAGGGTGCTCGATGTCAGGCCCAATCCCTCGCATGGCCCCTGCTGGATAAGTTTTTCACCAGGAACGGGCTCGAGATGTCTGGGCATCTACGATGCCGGGGGCAGGCTGTTGAGGCGCCTCACGGTAGCCGGCGGGACAGGCGGGGTTTTATGGGATGCCAAGGACGGCAAGGCTAAGGATGTTCCGGCCGGCGTGTACCTTGTACGGGTCGAGTCCGACAATGCCGCACTGACTGGAAGACTGGTGATTGTGCGCTAAAGGAGGGATAAATCCACGCACCCCTTGTTCCCCTTTCGAGAGGGGACAAGCAGGCGGCGGCAGGCGGACGGCCTGCCGCCTGTTTTTTCCCGGCGACCGGGAAGTAAAAATGGTTGGAGCCGATATTTCTGTTGCATTCACCGGCTAAAATTTGGTATCATGTAAGTCTATGCCAGATATCATAGTTATCGGCGGGGGACCGGCCGGGATGATGGCGGCGGGCCGGGCGGCCTCGCTGGGCGCCGATGTCTGGCTTTTGGAGAAAAATCCGTCCCTGGGCAGGAAGCTGCTCCTGACCGGACAGGGACGATGCAACATCACCAACAACCTGGACGCCCGGCAATTCATAACCGACTGCGGCCCCGGGGCCAAATTTCTCCACGGGGCGCTGGCGCGCTTTTCCACCAGGGAGGCGGTCGATTTCTTCGAGAGGCTGGGACTGGAGCTGAAGCTGGAGAGGGGCGGCCGGTACTTCCCGGAATCCGACGATTCCCACGACGTGCTGCGGGCGCTGGAGCGGTTTCTCCGCGATGAAGGGGTAAAGGTCTTGAAAGGGAAGAAGGCCGAAAGGGCGGAAAGAGGCAATGGCTGCTTTCGGATATTCGCCGGGCGGCAGACGTTTCAAGCCGGGAGACTGGTCATCGCTGCCGGGGGCCTGTCCTTCCCGGCCACCGGCTCCACCGGGGACGGGTACCTGTTGGCCGCGGCCCTGGGCCACACCATAGTCCCGACCCTGCCCACCGACGTCCCGCTCGGGGTCCGCGAGGACTTCGTGAAAGAGCTCCAGGGGCTGAGCCTGAGGAACGTCGAGCTTAGATTCGGCCAGGGTTCGAGCAAAGCGGTTTTTTTCGGCGAGATGCTGTTCACCCATTTCGGCGTTTCCGGGCCGATCGTACTGGACGCCAGCCGGGTGATCGGCCCCTGGCTGGAGCACGGACCGGTCGACTGCGTCCTGGACCTGAAGCCGGCGCTGAGCGCCGAGAAACTGGACGAGCGGCTGAAGCGCGACATCCAGTCCCGGGGCCGGAAAAACTTCCGCAACTTCCTCAAGGAGTTCATGCCTTCGACCATGATCCCGGTTTTCGCCGGCCAGTGCGGCATCGACCCGGTGATGGCGGTTAACCAGACGACCGCCGGACAGCGGAGGACGATGATCGGCCTGCTCAAGGGGATCCGTTTCACCGTCACCGGCCTGCGCGGCTTCGAGGAGGCGGTGGCCACGGCCGGCGGCGTCGCCACCGCGGAGGTCGATCCCAGGACCATGGAATCCAAAATTACGCCGGGCCTGTTCTTCTGCGGCGAGGTGCTGGACCTGGACGGCCCCTGCGGCGGCTATAACCTCCAGATCGCCTGGTCCACCGGCTTCACGGCCGGAACCGGGGCGGCGGCCAAGGCATGAAGCAGTTCGAACGCCAGTACAACCTGGCCCTGGCCGGCTTCCAGGAGAAGGCGGCCTTCTGGGTGCGCTGGGCGGTGCTGTTCCTGGCGGCCATGACCCTGGCCCTGGCGCCGGAGTCGGTGGGCGTTGGCTCCGGGGCGCTGATGGCGGTGATGGGCGCGGCCGCGGCCCTCAACTTGGGCCTGCTGTTTTTCCCCAAGGGCGTCATCAATTTCCTCAGGCGGTGGTGGGTCAGCCTGTGGTTCGACCTGGTGCTGGCCACGCTGCTGGTGGCCTTCACCGGCGAAGCCGGCAGCCAGTTCTTCTACCTTTACTTCCTGGCCATCTTCTGGGCGGCGCTCTCCGGCAGCCGGCGGGCGGCGGTGAGGACGGCGGCCGTCTCGCTCCTCTGTTACTTCACGGTGCTGGGACTTAAGGGGGAGCTGGGCTGGGGGACGGCCGGCCTCTTCGACCTGTTCTTCAAGGTATGGCTGCTGTCGCTGACCGCCTACTGGGCCGGGCTGATCTCGGACCAGCAGAAGCGGTGGATGTCCCGGCACCGGGAGCTGGTTCGGGCGGCCGAGGACTGGAGCAAGACGGTCTCGGACATCCAGTCGGCCGCCATGTTCGGCATCGGGGCCCTGCTGTCCTCGTCCAAAAGCATCGAGGAGACCCTGGGCCTGACCCTGGACGCGGTGGAGGACATCCTCAAGGCCGACCGCTGTTCCATACTGCTGCTGGACAAGGCCACCAACGAGCTGGTGCTGCGGGCGGCCCGGGGCACTAGGGCCGGGGCGGTGGGCAAGCTGAGGCTCCGGAGCGACCAGGGGCTGGCCGGCCAGGTGCTGCGCACCGGC
Source organism: bacterium UBP2_UBA4780 (assembly GCA_002403115.1). GTDB lineage: Bacteria > Edwardsbacteria > AC1 > AC1 > EtOH8 > UBA8901. The sequence goes on from DHHE01000013.1 coordinate 11,719, forward strand.
CAGCCGCTCAACGTTCCGGACACCGACCGCGAGCCGCTGTTCGTGCCCTCGCCCCAGGGCTACGACAAGATCCGCTCCATGCTGGTGGTGCCGCTGCTGGTCAGCGACCACCGGGTGGGGGTGATCAACATCTCGTCTGTCAAGCAGCAGCGCAGCTTCAGCGACCGGGAGCTGGCGGCCATCAAGCTGGTGGCCAACTACGCGGCCCTGGCCCTGGAGAACGCCGGCATCCTCGAGGAGAAGGAGCGGGAGGCCACCACCGACGGGCTGACGGGCCTTTTCAACTACCGCTACTTCCAAAAGAGGCTGGAGGAACTGACATCGGACGGCGGGCACCTGGCCCTGATCTGGATGGACCTGGACTTCTTCAAGGAGTACAACGACACCTTCGGGCACATCAAGGGCAGCGAGGTCCTCAAACAGCTGGCCGGGATCATCACCGGGGCACTGGAGAGCCGGGAGGCCGTCATCTCCCGCTACGGCGGCGACGAGTTCGCCGTCATCGTGCCCGGGGCCGGGGTCAAAGAGGGCCTGGCCGAGGCCGACCGCGTCCGCCGGGCTGTTTTTGGAACGGACTTTACCGGCAAGCGGCCCGGGGCCAAGCGGATCTCGGCCAGCATCGGGCTGGCCTGCTTCCCGGAAGACGCCCGGGGGTACCGGGATCTGGTGGAAAAGGCCGACCAGGCCATGTACCGGGCCAAGGAGCGCGGCAAGAACCGGATCGCGTTCTGGAGCAGGGATAAAATCGAAATGAGGAACTGAGGATGAGACTGACGGTCATAGGCAGCGGCTACGTGGGACTGGTGACAGGGGCCTGCTTCGCCGACATGGGCAACCAGGTGTGGTGCGTGGACATCGACGCCCGCAAGATCGAAAATCTCAAGAAGGGGGTCATCCCCATCTACGAACCCGGCCTGGAGGAGATGGTGCTTCGCAACCAAGCCCAGGGACGGCTGCGCTTCACCACCAGGCTGGACGAGGGCCTCAAGCGGGCCCAGTTCGCCTTCATCGCGGTGGGCACGCCGCCGGGCGAGGACGGATCGGCCGACCTTTCCCACGTCCTGGCGGCGGCCGGGGAGATCGGGCGCAGCATGGATCGCTACCTGGTGGTGGTCAACAAGTCGACGGTCCCGGTCAAGACCTCGGAGAAGGTGGGGCGGGCCATCGCCCGGGAGCTCAAGAAGCGGAGGTGCTCCATTCCCTTCGACGTTGTCTCCAATCCCGAGTTCCTCAAGGAGGGCGACGCCATCAACGACTTCATGAAGCCGGACCGGATCGTGGTCGGCTGCGGCAGCCAGCGGGCGGCCTCCTTGATGCGCCAGCTCTACCTGCCGTTCATCCGCAACGGCCACCCGGTGCTGGTGATGGACCCGGCCTCGGCCGAGCTCACCAAGTACGCGGCCAACGCCATGCTGGCCACCCGCATCAGCTTCATGAACGAGGTGGCCCGGCTCTGCCGGGCGGCCGGGGCCGACGTCGAGAAGATCCGCCTGGGGATCGGCAGCGACCGGCGCATCGGCATGTCCTTCCTTTACGCCGGGCTGGGCTACGGCGGCTCCTGCTTCCCCAAGGACGTCAAGGCCCTGGTGCACATGTCCAGGCAATACCGCCTGCCGCCGCGTATCCTCTCGGCGGTGGAGGAGGTCAACCGAGACCAGCGGCGGTGGTTCATCGGGGAGATCGTCCGCCATTTCGGCGGCCGCTTCAAGGGGAAAAGGCTGGCGGTCTGGGGGCTGGCCTTCAAGCCCCAGACCGACGACATGCGGGAGGCGCCGGCCATCGACATCATCAGGGCCCTGATGAAGAAAGGCGTTGCGTTCAGGGCGCACGATCCGGTGGCCCTGGAGACGGCCAGGCTGGAGCTGGGGGACAAGGGGATCGAGTACGTCGGCGACGCCTACCGGGCGCTCAGGGGCTGCGACGCCCTGTTGCTGCTGACCGAATGGCACCAGTTCCGCGAGCCGGACTTCGGGCGGGTGAAGAAGCTCCTGAAAAAGCCGGTGATCTTCGACGGGCGCAACCAGTACGAGCCCGCCTTGATGAAGAAGCTCGGATTCTCGTATTACTGCGTGGGCCGGGGATCATGAAGACGGAATCAAAAATACTGGTGACCGGGGCGGCCGGGTTCCTGGGATCGCATCTCTGCGACCGGCTGCTGGACGCGGGCTGCCGGGTGACGGCCGTGGACAACCTGATCACGGGCAGCCTGGAGAACATCAAGCACCTCGGAAATCGGCCGGATTTCGAGTTCATCGAGCATGACATCTGCCGGCCGCTGGAGCTTCCGGGGCCGCTGGACTGGATATTCGACCTGGCCTCGCCGGCCAGCCCCGTCGACTACCTGAAACTTCCCATCGAGACGCTCAAGGTCGGCTCCTACGGGGTCCACAACCTGCTGGAGCTGGCCAGGGCCAAGGGGGCCGGCTTTCTGATCACCTCCACCTCGGAGGTCTACGGCGATCCGCTGGTTCATCCCCAGGAGGAGGGCTACTGGGGCAACGTCAACCCCATCGGGCCGCGCAGCGTCTACGACGAGTCCAAGCGCTTCGCCGAGGCCATGACCATGGCCTACCGCCGGCACTTCGAGGTGGACACCAGGATCGTCCGCATCTTCAACACCTACGGTCCCCGGATGAGGCTGGACGACGGCCGGGTGGTGCCCACCCTCATCTGGCAGGCCCTGCACGGCCGCCCGCTGACCGTGTTCGGCGACGGCAGCCAGACCCGGAGCTTCTGCTACGTCTCGGATTTGATCGACGGCATATTGCGGATGCCGGAGTCCGGCGGATACGACCCGGTGAACCTGGGCAATCCGGCCGAGATGTCCATCCTGGAATTCGCCAAACAGATTAAAAGGCTGACCGGGACCGAGGCCCCCATAGAATTCAGACCCCTGCCCCAGGACGATCCCAGGCAGAGGAAGCCCGACATCTCACGCGCCAGGAAACTGCTGGGCTGGGAGCCCAGGGTCGGGTTCGAGGAAGGGATCGGGAGAACGATCGACTGGTTCAAGGGGCGGCCGGCGGATAAAGGCTGATGTCCCCGTTTTCGAAGTGGATGCCTAAAAGGGTCACCCTGGCACTACTGGCCGTTCTGGCCATGGCCTTCGGCCTGAGGGTATGGGGCATCAAATGGGGCATACCCAAGGAACCCTACTGGGACAACCACCATCCCGACGAAAAGGTGGGGATGACCATCGTCTACACCCTGGCGACCGAGAGGGGCCTGAATCCCCATTACTTTGTCAATCCCAGCTGGCACTACTACACACTGGCGTTCGTCAACTGGCTGGCCGGCGCCTCCGGCATAGTCCCCACCCTGGATCAGGTGGCCAGCGGGGAGGCCGAGCTGGGCGACGTCACCAACATCTGGCTGGTGGCCAGGATGGTCAGCGTGGTCCTGGGCGCCGCCTCGGTGCTGCTGGTCTTCCTGGCGGCCGCCAGGCTTTTCGGGAACCTTGATGCCGGCCTCCTGTCGGCCTGGCTGGCGGCGGTCAACCCGGTGCTGGTGGCGCAGTCGCACTACATCACGGTGGACGGTCCGGCGGTTTTCTGGCTTTTGCTGGCATTCTGCCTGCTGCTTTTATCGCTGGACAAGCCGGGCATAAGATACGCCGTCCTGGCCGGGGCGGCCGGGGGGCTGGCGGCGGCCACCAAGTACACCGGCCTGCTGATCGTCCTGCCGGCGGCCATGGCCTATGCCTTCGGGGCGGGACTGGCACCGAGGGGAAGGGCCGCGGGCCCGAGGATGATCGCCCCGTACGCCATCGGCCTGCTGGCCGGGTTCCTGGCGGGATGCCCCTGCGCCCTGCTGTCCTTCGGCGAGTTTCGTCAGGGCCTGCAGCTGATGTCACAGTACAACCAGTTCGCCACCGACCTGCCCCATCCCTGGCTGGTCACCAGCCGCCTGGCCCTGGGGTGGCCGCTGTGGGCCGCGTTTTTGCTGTCGCTGGCGGCCGCCTTCTACCGGCCGAACACCAGGATGATGATGCTGGCGGTGCCGGCGGCAGGCCTTTTCCTCATGCTGGGATTCAGCGCCTCGCCCTATTTCCGCCACCTGCTGCCGGCCGTGCCGCTGGCGCTGATGCTGACGGCCGGAATGGCGGTCAAGCTGCTGGGCTGGAGGCCGGCCAGATGGAGAACGGCCTTGGCGGCGGCCGTCCTGGCCTGGACGTGCTGGGGCGCGGTTTACGCCACGGCCAACAGCTTGGCCTGGGTGAGGATCATGGCGGCTCAGGACACCAGGGAGGAGGCCACCGATTACCTCAACAGCCACTATCCCCCGGGGTCCGAGATCGCGGTGGCCGGAATTTACGAGTTCTACAGCCCGAACCTCGACAGGTTCGAAAAAATCAGGCTCCAGTACGACCTGGAGCAAATCCGCGGCCACCAGTCAGGACCGATCGTGGTCAGCGACTACGAAAGGGAGGGCCTGTCGTTCTCCAGGAGGACGGCCGGCCAGGCGGCGGTGTTCTTCGGCTACCTGGAAGGCAACTACCGCCCCCGGGCCGTCTTCAGGAGGGTGCCCGCCTGCTGCGGCCTGAAGTTCACCGGATACCCGATGGCCGACTGGAGGTACTTCTACCCGGAGATAACCATCTACGAAAGGCGCCAATAGCATGCAGGTGTCCGTGATAATGCCGGTCTACAACGAGAGGGCCACCATCGAGAAGATTGTCGCCAGGGTGATGGCGGTGCCGGTGGAAAAGGAGCTGGTGATAGTGGACGACTGGTCCACCGACGGCACCAGGGAGGTCCTGAAAACAATGGAGGGCCGGCCGGGCATCAAGGTCCTCTACCACCCCCAGAACCTGGGCAAGGGGGCGGGCATCCGCACCGGGATCAGGGAGTGCCAGGGCGAAATCGTGGTCATCCAGGACGCCGACCTGGAGTACTCGCCCGAGGAGTACCCCCGGCTGATCGAGCCCATCGTCCGGGGGGCGGCCGACGTGGTCTACGGTTCGCGCTTTTACGGCACCCACCGGGTGTTCATGGTCTGGCACTACCTGGGGAACAAGTTCCTGACCTTCCTGACCAACATCCTCTACAACACCATGCTGACCGACATGGAGACCTGCTACAAGGTCTTCCGGGCCGAGGTCATCAAGGGGTTCGACCTCAAGTCCAGCCGTTTCGACATCGAGCCGGAGATCACGGCCAGGGTGTTCAAGAACCGGAAGCTGAGGGTTTACGAGATGCCCATCACCTACGACGGCCGCGACTACCACGAGGGCAAGAAGATCCACTGGTACGACGCCCTGCCGGCAGTCTGGACGCTGATCAAGTACCGCTTCACCGACTGATGTCCGGGAAAAGGCGCAAGCCAGGCCCGGGAGCGTCCGCCGCCGGTTTCCCCTGGAGCGGCTTGGCCGAGAAGCACGGCGGGAAAATCCTGACCGGCGTCCTGGCGCTGTACGCCGTCCTCTCCCTGCTGCTGTTCGATCCCAAGCCGTTCGTGGGCGGCGACAACGCGGCCTACGCGGCCCTCTCGGAATCGCTGGTCCAGGGAAAGGGCCTGACCGAGATCTGGTCGCCGGAGCAGAGGCCGCACACCCAGTACCCCTTCGGCTTCCCGCTGATGCTGGCGCCTTTCGCGCTCTTGAAACTGCCCTATGCCTGGTACAAGCTGGCGCCGTGGCTGGCGGGCTTGGCCGGCATACTGCTGTCCTGGCTGCTTTTGAAAAAGCACGGCGCGTTGACGGCCCTGGCGGCCTGCCTGTTCCTGGCCATGAACCCGCACTATCTGGAGTTCGGGCACTGGGTGCTGTCCGAGCTGCCGTTCCTGGCCCTGATGCTGCTGTCGCTGTGGCTGCTGGCGCGATGGGAGGAAACGGGATGGTGGCCGTGGTTTCTGGCCGCGGTCCTGGCCGCGGCGGCCAGCATCCACGTGCGCAGCGCCGGGATGGCGCTGCTGGCCGCCATTCCGTTGCATTTGGTCCTCCGCGGGAAGATCAGATGGGCCGCCATCTTCCTCGCCGGCGGCGCCGCTCTGATGGTTCCGTGGGCCCTGCGCAACGCCCACTACGGGACCTCGGGAGGGTACCTCGAGCAGTTCCTGATGCTCGATCCCTACCAGCCGGGACTGGGCAGGGCGGGCCTGGGGGAGCTGGTGTCCCGGGTCGGCCTCAACCTCAAGCTGTACCTGACCTCGGTCTGGCCCCAGCTTGTTTTCCCGAGCATGAGCGGCCGGGGCCCGGGCGGGGCCTGGTTCCTTTGGCTGGTCCTCTTGACCGGGCCGGTCTTTTTAGGCGCCGTCTCGGGCGTCAGGCATGGCTGGGCCGGAGGCTGGCTGCTTCTGGGCTACCTGGCGCTGTCGGTGCTGTGGCCGGTCGCCTGGACCGACCGGAGGTTCGCCCTGCCGCTGCTGCCCTTTCTTCTGTTCTTCCTGTTCCATGGCTACCGCGCACTGCTGTCAATCGCCTTCAGGCAAGCCTGGCGGTACGCCGCCGCGGTTGTTTTGGCCCTGCTGGCGATAGCGAACATCGTTCCCGTTCTTGCGCAGTTGGGCCCCAACATGAAGATGCAGTCGGAATACCGCCGCGGCGACCGGCTGGCCGGCTACGACCCCCAGTGGCGGAGTTTCTTCCAGGCGGCCGGGTGGGTCAAGAGCAACACCCCCGGGGACGCCATCGTGGTCTCCCGCAAACCCCAGCTTTTTCACCTGGCGTCGGGCCGAAGTTCCTACTGCTACCCGTTCACCGTAGACCAGGACTCCGTGCACCGGGCGCTGAAAAACGCCGATTACGTGATGGTGGAGCCGGTCAGCGGCACGGCGCAAAGATACCTGATCCCGGCCGTCCAGCCCCAGATCGACCGGCTTTACCGGGTGGTCCACGCCGCCGGCAACCCGCCAACCTACGTGCTCCAAGTAATCAAGGAGGGAACCCATGGCGAGTGAAATCCATCTATCCGTCGTGATCCCGGTTTACAACGAGCAGGAAAGCATCCCCGAATTGTCTCACAGGCTGACCGAGGTCTGCCGAAGCCTGAAGAAGGGCCATGAGATTCTGTTCGTGGACGACGGCAGCAGCGACGGCACCCTGGAGGCGATCAGGGGAGTCCGGAAGACGGACCGCAACATCGCCGGGCTGTCGCTGGCCAAGAACTCCGGCAAGGCCAACGCCTACGCGGCCGGATTCGACGCCGCCAGGGGGGAGGTGGTCATCACCATGGACGGGGACCTGCAGGACCGCCCCGAACAGATACCGGAGTTCCTGGCGAAGATTGACGAGGGTTACGATCTGGTCACCGGCTGGAAGTACACCGGCAAGGGAAAGCGGACCTGGTCCTCCAGGCTGTTCAACCGGCTGGTCAGGGCCTGGACCAAGCTGGACATCCACGACACCAACTGCCCCTTCAAGGCCTACCGCCGGGAGGTGGTCAAGAACCTCAAGGTCTACGGCACCCTCTACCGGTTCATACCGGCCCTGGCCTATTGGAAGGGATACCGGGTGGCCGAGATCAAGGTGGAGAACGACCCCCGGAAGCACGGGGCCACCAAGTACGGGCCGGGCCGTTTCCTGGGCGGCTTCTTCGACCTGCTGACGGTGACCTTCCTCACCCAGTACATCAAGCGCCCCCTCCACTTCTTCGGGCTGGCCGGCCTGGTGCTGGGCTCGGCTGGGTTTTTCATCGACCTGGCCATCGTCATCAAGGGCCTGATCTCAGGCCGGGTGGGCCACCAGGCCATGCTGCTTTTGGGCCTGGTGCTCATAATAATCGGAGTGCAGTTCATCTTCGCCGGGCTGCTGGCCGAGATGCTGTTCCGCCTCTACCAGGAGCAGGGGCGGGAGGTGCCGGTCTACCGGAGGCTGGATGGCTAGGCCCAGGCGCCTGGTCATCCTGGGCTCCACCGGCTCCATCGGCTCCCAGGTCATGGAGGTGGTGCGCCGGCATCCCGGCCTGTTCCGCGTCGTCGGCCTGGCGGCCAACTCGCGTTTCGAACTCCTGGCCAGACAGATGGCCGAGTTCAGGCCCGGGCTGGTCTGCGTCGGCCAGGGGCAGGCCCGGGGAAGCATCGCCCGGGCGGCCGCCGGACTGCGGATCTGCTTGGCCGAGGGGGGGCGGGGACTGGAACTGGCGGCCGGGATGCCCGGGGCCGACATGACGGTCAACGCCCTGGTGGGCGCGGCCGGACTGCTGCCGACCATGGCCGCCATTCGTGCCGGGCGCGACGTGGCCCTGGCCAACAAGGAGTCCCTGGTGGCCGGCGGGGAGCTGGTGATGAGGGCCGCCGGCAAAAGTGGCGCCCGGATAATCCCCATCGACAGCGAGCACGCCGCCCTGCACCAGTGCCTGGACGGCCGCGATCCGCGTACCGTGCGCCGCCTGATCCTGACCGCCTCGGGCGGGCCGTTCCGCGGCCGCGGCAGGTCGAAACTGCTCAGGGTCACCGCCAGGCACGCCATGAAACATCCCACCTGGCGGATGGGCCCCAAGATCACGGTGGACTCGGCCACCCTGATGAACAAGGGGCTGGAGGTGCTGGAGGCCCGGCACCTGTTCGGAGTGCCGTTGGAGCGGATAGAGGTGGTGGTCCATCCCGAGTCGGTGATCCACTCCATGGCCGAGTTCACCGACGGCTCGGTGCTGGCCCAGCTCTCGTCCCCTGACATGCGCCTGCCCATCCAGTACGCCCTGACCTGGCCGGTCCGGCGGCCGTCCCTGGCGAAGCCGCTCAACTTCCCGGAGATCGGAAAGCTGACCTTCCACCGGCCGGATACCGCCACCTTCCGCTGCCTGAAGCTGGCCTACCTGGCGGGAGGGATCGGGGGTTCCATGCCGGCGGTGATGAACGCGGCCAACGAGGTGGCGGTCCAGGCCTTCATCGAGGGCCGGATAGGCTTCCTGCGCATCCCCGAGGTCATTGTCCGGACCATGGCGGCCGTCCCCCGGACCCGGGCGGCCACGGTGGGCGACGTCATGGCGGCCGACGCCCGGGCCCGGGCCGCGGCCCGGAGGCTGCTGGGGCGTGTCCGGCCGTAAAAATGCATTGACAACCTGATTTGAAATGGGGTATTCTTAAACCATGGACCTCTTGCTCAAACTGGCCCTGTGGGCGCCCCCGCTGCTGTTCGCGGTCATCATCCACGAGTACGCCCACGGCCGGGCGGCCGAAAGGCTGGGCGATCCCACCGCCCGGCTGATGGGCCGGCTGACCTTCAACCCCCTACCCCATATAGATATAGTAGGAAGCATCATCTTTCCCGGACTGCTGTTCCTGGCCTCGGGCGGGAACATGCTGTTCGGCTGGGCCAAGCCGGTGCCGGTGAATCCCTACAATCTGAGAAACGCCCAGAAGGACATGGTCTGGATATCCTTGGCCGGCCCCGGGGCCAACCTGGCCGGCGCCCTGGCCTGCGGCCTGCTGATAAGGCTGATGGGGCTGCTGGGGCTGGGCGCCCAGGGGCAGTGGATCCCGGTCCACGACCTGCTGCTGTTCGGGCTGAAGATCAACGTGGTGCTGGCGGTCTTCAACCTGATACCCATCCCGCCGCTGGACGGCTCCAAGGTGCTGGCCGGCTTCCTGCCCTACCGGCTCTACGTCGGATACATGAAGCTGGAGCGCTTCGGGATGTTCATCATCATCGGCCTGCTGATCGCGGGCCAGGTCCTGGGGATACACATACTGGGCACCATCATCATGCCGGCCCTGAACCTGTTCGTCCGCCTGTTCGCCGGGATCGAGCTGGGGCGGTTCTGAAGGTCCCGTTTTGCCGCAGAGACAGGCCCGACACGCCAAGGTCATTCCTGTTTCAAGGGCTTTCAGACTTTGAATTGGACAGCCGATAACTGGAAACCAAAAAGAGAGCGAACCGATGCCGAAGTTCCTGACCTACTCCGACAAGCACTACGCCATCCGCCCGGGGCTGGGGCAGATCACCATCAAGGGGATGCTGGCCCGGTCGGCCGGGCTCTACCCCTACAAGACCGCCCTCCAGATGCGTCGGGGGGAGGAGTTCTACAAGGTGACCTACCGCGAGCTTAAGGAGCGGGCCGACCAGCTCTCGGCCGGCCTGGCCCGCCGCGGGCTGGGCCCCGGCGACCGCGTGGCCATCCTGGGGGAGAACTGTCCGGAGTGGATCGAGAGCTACATGGCGGTGGTGGGCATGGGGGCGGTGGGGGTGCCGCTGGACTCGCAGCTGAAGACCCAGGAGATCCGCCACATCCTCACCGACTCCGAGTCCAAGGCCCTGATCGTCTCCGGCAACTACGCCGAGACGGCGGCCGAAGCGGCCGGGGGCCTGCCCATGCTGAAGCACGTCTTTCACATGAACAACCTCTCCAAGCTCTACGAGCCGTCCGAACCCAGGACCCTGAAGCGTCAGGTGCAGCTGGAGGACCTGGCGGTGATCATCTACACCTCGGGGACCACCGGCTCCTCCAAGGGGGTGATGCTGACCCACGGCAACATCATGTCGGACGTGGACGCCAGCTACCAGACCTTCAGGTTCGACCATCACGACTCCTTCATCTCGGTCCTGCCCCTGCACCACACCTTCGAGGCCACCTGCGGCATGCTGATAGCCCTCTACGCCGGATGCACCATCACCTACGCCCGTTCCCTCAAGCCCAAGGAGATCATCGCCGACATCCGGGATGCCCAGTGCACCATCATGGTCGGCGTGCCCCTGCTGTTCGAGAAGATCTACCTGGGCATCCTGCGGGGGGTGCGGGAGAAGGACTGGCTGACGCGGATGGCCTTCGCCGCCTCGGGCGGGGTGGTGAAGTCGATCAAGACGGTCACCGGCCGCCGGGCCGGCGGCAAGCTTTTCAAGTCGCTCCGGGAGAAGGCCGGCATGTCCAGCCTGCGGTTGATGGTCTCGGGCGGGGCGGCCCTCAACATAGAGGTGGCCAGGGGGTTCGAGATCCTGGGCTTCGACCTGGTTCAGGGCTACGGGCTGACCGAGACCTCCCCGGTGCTGACCACCAACTTCGTCAAGGACCCGGACCACGGTTCGGTGGGGGCGGCGGTTCCCGGGGTGGAGCTCAAGATAATCGACGCCGACGCCAACGGCGTCGGCGAGATCGCCGCCCGGGGGCCGAACCTGATGCAAGGCTACTACAAGAACCCGGCGGCCACCCAGGCGGTGATGAAGGACGGATGGTTCCTGACCGGCGATCTGGGATACATCGACGCCCGGGGTTGCCTGTTCATCACCGGCCGGGCCAAGAACGTCATCGTCTCGGCGGCCGGCAAGAACATCTATCCCGAGGAGGTGGAGGCCCAGCTGCTCAAGAGCCCCTACATCGCCGAGGCCCTGGTCATGGGAGAGATGAACGCCCAGACCAGCCGGGAGGAGGTTCACGCCATGATCTATCCGGCCTCCGAGGCCTTCGATGACTACGCGGTGAAGCACAAGATCAAGGTGGATGAGGCCCTGGTGGAGAAGATCATCAAGGACGAGGTGCGGCGGGAATGCTCCAACCTGGCCGACTACAAGCGGGTCAAGCACTTTTCGGTGCGGGAGGAGGAGTTCCCCAAGACCACCACCAAGAAGATCAAGCGCTACCTGTTCGCCGGGAAGAAGGTCAGCGTCTGATGACGAGGGCCAAGGCCAAGGG